>JANLVM010000396.1:0-25778 GCA_031364015.1 Gemmatimonadaceae bacterium | reverse complement strand
TGGCGAACGCGGGTGAGCTCTTGCAGGGAGTGGCCAATGAGTTGAACAATCCGCTCACGAGCCTGCTGGCGCTCACCAATCTGGGCGTCGAGTCCCCGACGCTCGGCGCGTCTGATCGCGAGGCCATGACGCAGATTGCCGCCGAGGCGCAGCGGCTTTCGAGTGTGCTGGCACAACTGCTCACTGCGACGTCTCACGAGACCACTGCCCCTGAAAGATCAACGGCAACTACGCTATCAGGGCAAAAGAGTGAAACGCCATCGGTGAAGCGCTTCACCGATAGCGTTTAGCAGTTTCGCCTTGATAGCGTAGTTGCCGTTGATCTCCGCTTAACTTCCCTCTCCGCACCGACAGCGCCCCCCATGTCCTCTGTTCACGTCACCGCCTGGCACCGGCTCGGCCTTGCAATCGGTCACGCGACTGACGAGGCGGGGGCAACGGGATGCACGGTCGTCCGGGGAACGACGCAGCCTTTCCGCTGTGCGGTCGCGCTGCTGGGCCGAGCGAGTGGAAGTCGTGAGCTGGCGACCTGCGAACCCGAGCATCTCGTGGATCGCACCGATGCCGTGCTGCTCACCGGCGGGTCGGCGTATGGCCTCGACGCTGCGGCCGGCGTGATGCGATGGATGGAGGAACGCGGTCGCGGTTTTCCGGTTGGACCGGGCGTCGTACCAATCGTGCCTGCGGCGGTGATCTTCGACTTGGCGCCTCTCGGTCGATTTGATGCGCGTCCAACACCGACCATGGCGTATGCAGCGTGCGAGAACGCCACCAGCGACGATGTGACCGAAGGCTGTGTCGGCGCTGGGACCGGTGCGCTTGTCGGCAAATGTGCGGGCGTGGAGTTTGCGATGAAAGGCGGCGTTGGCGTGGGGACGGCAGAAAGCGGTGGGGTGCTGGCTGCGGCAATCGCGGTAGTGAACGCGTTTGGTGATGTGCGCGACGGCGAAGGCCACATCATCGCCGGGGCGAGAGCGGCGTCTGGTGGATTCATCGACTCAGAACGGCTTCTGCGAGGCACTGACACGCCAACGGAATACGCGTTCATCGCGTCGGAGGGTCGTCGCAATACGACGCTGGTGCTGGTGGCCGTCAGCATCCCGTGCCCGAAAAGCGAGTTGGCGCAACTCGCGCAGGCGGCGACGGCGGCACTGCATCGTCGGATCACTCCCTGCGGGACCACCTTCGATGGCGATGTGCTGTTCGCGGTCTCACCAATAGGCGAACGCAGGGACGCCTCTGCGGCGCGAGTCCCGCTGGCCCGAATAGAAGCGGTTGCGATCGCGGCCATCGAGCAGGCGATCGAGCGTGGCGTCACCACGGCGCGCGGTCGGCCGGGCTTTCCCGGACTGGCCGATCATTCCACCGGACTGGTTCTTGACTGACGCGCTCACGAAGACCGTCCGCAGCGCGGTGGCACCACTGCTCGGCGAACCGCGCGTTGCAGCGCCGCTCACGTCGCAACTGTTAGCTGGCGACGTTGTCACGGTGATTGAATATCGAGGAGACTGGCTGCACGTGCGTGGTCCCGACGGGTACGACGGGTGGACGCACACGGGGTACCTCATGCCGTCCACGGGCGAGGAAGCGACGTGGCGGATTGCACTGGGGTGTCAGATCCGCGACGCGGACGGCGTGATTCGTACGTTGCCAGTTGGGGCACGCATCGCGCCAGCCGCCGAACTGCTGAGCGGTTCCGCGATTGACGCCGTCGATCGTGTGGCGCGATTCCCGCTCGACGGCACAGCGATTGCCCTGAGCGCGGAAACTCTGTATGCCGGAGCCAGCTATCTGTGGGGCGGCGTATCGACGTGGAGCTGCGATTGTTCAGGCTTTGTTCAACGGATCTTCGCGCTGCACGGAATGCCACTGCCGCGCGACGCCCGGCAGCAAGCACTGGTGGGGCAATCGGTATCCGCAAACGCGGCAGACCATCATGCGCCGGCGGATCTTCTGTTTTTCTCCGATCGTGTCGACCGACGTATCACGCACGTCGGGATCGCCCTTGGTACGCATCGCATGGTGCACAGTGCGCTGATGCGAGGCGGGATCGCCATTGAACAATTGCGTGACAATGATGCGTATGTCGCGCGCCTGCGCGGCCAGTGCGTTGACGTGCGGCGCGTCGTCTAGCACGCGGCGCACGCCGCTCACGTCAGTCGGTCACGACATCATCGACGACCCGGGGACCGGAAGGCTGATCGGCGCGCCGGCGCGCACATGCAGCAACGCCTCGCCGTGCCGCGCACCATCAAGCTCAACCACCATGGAGTAGTTGCCAATCACATCGAGCGGCAGGTCGATCTGCACGATCACGGGCATGTCCATCTCACCGGTTTGTGTGGGCGGCGCCTGAATAGCCAGCTCGGCTGACGACGACCAAAGCACATTCCCTCGCGGATTGATCCATTGGAGCGTCATGTCGTGTGAACCGACATCGACCGGGGAACCCTTCAGGCGGACCACGAAGGTGGCACGCGGATGCATGGCCGGAAACTGGCCCACATGCACCGCGTCAAAGACGCCCAGGATGTTGAGCTTCCCTTCCTGGGAGAGATTCGCCGCGTCGGCGAAGAGCGCGAAGGAGACTTGCATGCGAACAAGGTACACCGGGTCCATCCGGGTGCCTACTTTTCGGGATGTCTTCCCGACCGTCATTTGGATGGACCGATGCCGGCCTGCTGCTGATGGCCCTCATCTGGGGCGTCAACTTCAGTGTCGTCAAAGCCGGTATCCGCACGCTCGAACCTTTTGCGTTTAACGGTCTTCGCGTCGCGCTTGCCGCGGTCGTTCTGGCCGCGCTCTCGTTACTCGTGCGAACCGACCGGTGGCCCGCGCGGCGCGATGTGATTCATCTGGCGCTCCTTGGACTGGTAGGGAACGGACTGTACCAACTGTTCTTCATTCTCGGTATCGCGCGCACGCGTGCGGGCATCGCCGCCCTGGTGATGGCGGCTGGTCCCGCGTACATCGCCATCATTTCTCATCTATTGGGACGCGAGCGGTTGCCGGCGCGCGCCTGGGCGGGCATCGGGATGCAATTAGCCGGCGTGGCCTGCGTGGTGGGCAGCACTCACGGTCTCGACGCCGGGTCGGGCTCGATGCTTGGGGCAGGTTTGATCGCCACCGGCAGCCTGATGTGGGCAATGTTCAGCGTACTGCTGCAACCCTATACCGAGCGTACGCATCCGTTCCATCTGTCATCGATCACGATGGCCAGTGGCGCGGCGTTCCTGTTGATTGTCGCGACGCCGGCGCTTCGTCGACTCGACGTAGCTGCCGTAGCGCCAGGCGAATGGGGCGCGGTGTTGTACGCCGGGCTTGGCGCGCTCGTGGTGGCCTATCTGTTGTTTTATCGCGGCGTACGCGTTCTGGGTGCGACCCGCACGGCGATGTATGGAAACCTTCAGCCGCTTATCGCGATTGCCGTGGCGTGGGTGATGCTTAGCGAGCGTCCCACAGGCTGGCAACTCGTTGGCGCTACGCTCATCATGGGCGGCTTGCTACTCTCTCGCACGGCCGTCGCGCGCACGACGACCGTACGCGTGCCCTCACCATCTGCCGCAGCACTGTGAAGCTCGTTCTTTTTGATATCGATGGCACGCTGCTCTGGACCGACGGGGCCGGCCGACGCGCAATGGAAGGCGCACTGTACGAGATTTTCGGTCAACACGGCGATCCTGACTATCGATACGATGGCAAGACTGACTTGCAAATCGCCCGCGAGCAAATGCGCGCCGCAGGTGTCGAGGACGCTCACATTTCACAACGCATGGACGACGCGCTGGACGCGTACGTCCGACGACTCGAGCTGGAGCTCGAGCGCGACGCCGCGACCTCGCGCCTGTGCGCTGGTGTGCTGCCGCTGCTTGACGCGGTCGAAGCCCATCAGCGCGCGACCATGGGGTTACTGACTGGCAACATCGAATCTGGCGCACGACGAAAACTGCGTGCGGTGGGGGTCGACTTCGCGCGTTTTCGCGTAAACGCATTCGGTAGCGACCACGCCGAACGCCCCCAGCTGCCTGCCGTTGCGCAGCGGCGCGCCGAAGCGTTCTTTGGTACGACCATGCCGGGTGATCGCATGGTGATCATCGGCGATACGCCGGCCGATATCCACTGTGGCCGATCGCTTGGTGTGCGCGCGATCGGCGTGGCGACGGGGCGGTACTCGACAGACGATCTGGCAGCGCATCAACCGCACGCGGTCTTCGAAACGCTCGAAGATACCGACGCAGTGCTCGCCGCAATCCTCGGGTGATGACGTCGCCGGGAGAGTCGACGCGCGCGACGGCGCGCATTGTGGGAATCGTGCAAGGTCGCGATATCGATTCGCAGGCCGCGCTTGAACTCGAGCCGCACGCACTCGTCATTCTGTGGACGCGCGCGGCCCCGTGGCGGTTGGCCTTCGAGGGCATTGACGGAGTGTCGCAGACCGACACGCAGCTTACGCTGTATCTGGCAAGCGGAGATGTGCTCGACGTGACGGGCGACGATGCACTGCGCACACTGGGCGCACAGCTGTTGGACCGGGCCTGCACGATGCCGGAACTCACCCGTGGTCTTCGCGCCCTGGGTTCGCTACGGGGAGCGCCAGGCACGGCGCACGACGCGTGGTTTGCGCCTTTGCTGACCGCGCGTCGCGCGATGGAAGGGGTCAGCGATCCGTTGCGTCAGCTGTCTCTTATGGACGCCCCTCGACTCGCTGAGGCGATGGCAAAAGTGATCGCGACGCTGGCGGCGGTTCGCGCGCCCACGGATGCGCCTCAGCAGCGCGCGATTGAATCGGTGCTCGAAGAGGACGCCGAGCCGATGTTCACGGCCTACGCGCGTATGGCACTCGCGGCGGAGGTGTTACGCGCCAGCGCGCCAGATACGCGACTGTCGGATTGGCGACGGTGGGTGGAGACACTTCGCGAGGCGTTTGCGACGACGGACGAAAGTTGGCGCAAAGCGGCGAAGACGCTGATGCCGGACAGTCAGTGATCACAGCCGCCATCGCTTCCGCAGCCGCTCGACGGCTTCCGCGCGGCCTGTATGGCCCTCCATGCGCGACGCAACACGAAGAGCGCTGCGAGCGCCACCACGGTCAGTACGATCAACGTCTGCATTGCTAGCCTCCAAATCCTAAAGCTCGCCCGCCGGCGTACACGATCCACGCGGCGCCATAGGCGAGCACGAGCATGTACCCGAACTGCAATCCCGCCCAGCCCCAACCAATCCGTCCACCGCCTGCTTCGCGCACCGTAACGGCGACCGTGCTGATGCACATGAGCGCAAAGACGTAGAACACCATCAGTCCGATCGCGATGAGTGGCGTATACACCCGCTCTCCCGTTTGTGGATTGCGCTCCTCCACCAAACGCGACTTGAGGGCACGCTCAATGTCGCCGGTGTCACCCACTCCATAAATAGTGCTCATCGTGGACACGAACACTTCGCGCGCGGCAAAGCTGGACACGATGGAAACACCGATCTTCCAATCGTACCCCAGAGGCCGCACCAGAGGTTCGATACCGTGCCCCAGGCGGCCGAGGATCGAGTGCCCGAGCTGTTGCTCCTGCTGCGCTGCGGAGGACAGCGTGGGATCGAGCGATGCCTTTGGGTACGTAGCAAGCGCCCACAGCAGTATCGACAATGCCAGGATCACGGTGCCTGCCCGACGGAGAAACAGCTGGCAGCGCTGGACCACCGACACGCCCAGAGACTTGACGCTGGGCCACCGATAGGAAGGCAACTCGAGGATCATCGGTCGCACCGGGCCTTTGAGCAACGTGCGTTTGAAGATCGCCGCAACCGCCAGCGCCACGACGGTGCCCAGTAAATACATGAACAGCATGGTTGCGCCCTGCAGCGTCAACCCCGGGAAGAGCACCGTCGGCGGAACGAATGCGCCAATCAGCAGCGTGTACACGGGCAGTCGCGCGGAACAGCTCATCAGCGGCACGACCATGATGGTCGCCAACCGATCTTTCGGATCCTCGATCGTGCGTGTCGCCATGATACCGGGCACGGCGCACGCGTACCCGGACAGCATCGGGATGAAGCTCTTGCCGTGCAATCCGACGCGTCGCATCACGCGATCCATCAAGTACGCGGCACGCGCCATATAGCCTGAGTGCTCGAGCACACCGATGAACGCAAACAGAATGGCGATTTGCGGAAGGAATACCAATACCGACCCGACGCCGGCGAAGATGCCGTCGACCACCAGACTGCGGAGATCGCCAGCGGGCAGGCGCGCACCGATGACGCGACCGGCGTACGCGATCATCGACTGAATGCCATCCATCATGGGCGTCGCCCATGAGAACACGGCCTGAAAGACGACCGCCATCAGCGCCAGGAAAATGATCGGACCCCACACCCGATGCAGCACCATCGCGTCGATGCGATCGCTGGCGGTGAGCAGCGCGTTGACGCGCCGAGTGACCGTGCGGGAAAGGACCTGCGCGATCCAGGCATAGCGCATTTCGGCTTCGAATCGCCGCGGAACGTAGCCGGCCTGTTCGAGCGAGGTCGTCGCGCGCGCGATCGCGGTGGCGATGCCGGGAACGCGCGCCACATGCGCTTCCGGACGATCCACACCGAGGAGTCGCATCGCTTCCATGTGTGCCGCGATCTCCGACAGCCCGTCGTCCATTAAACAGGTCGCGAGTGGTGCGAGCGCGTTTTCGGCGGCCTCGGGCAAGGCGAAGCGTCGTGCGGGAGCTGGAAGTGAGGCGGCGGTGAGTATCGCGCGTTTGACAGGTTCGATTCCCTCACCGCGCACGGCGACGGTGGGAACGATTGGCACACCCAGCTCGTGAATCAGCTCGGGAATGTCGATGCGCACGCCGTCGCGTTCGGCAAGATCGAACTGATTCAGGGCAATGACGACAGGAATGCCCAGCTCGAGCACCTGACTGGCCAAAAACAAATTGCGTTCAAGGTGCACTGCATCGACGACCACCAGCACCACGTCAGGGCGCCAGTGATCACGATCACGACCCAGCAACACTTCCAACGCAATGCGCTCATCGGGCGATCCGGCCGACAGCGAATAGCTACCAGGGAGGTCGAGCACAACGACGCGCCGACCGTCGCGTCCCTTGAAAACTCCCTCGACGCGTTCTACCGTAACGCCGGCGAAATTTCCCACGCGCTGCCGAAGCCCGGTCAGCGCATTGAACAGTGTGGTCTTCCCGGTGTTCGGATTGCCAACGATCGCGACCCGGAGCGACTCGCGAGCGCCATGCAGCGGGCCGAGGGAATTGCCGACACGTCCACGGACGTCTGGTGGCGAGGGGATCGTTGTCACAGCTCTGGAGCGACCGCAGACGGTATCGTGGATTCTGGCGGTGCGCTGCGCCCGGCACGAGACCGGTCAGCGCGCGTCAGGTGAGCGCTGCGATGAGCTGGACCGTGATGCCGGCCGTGAGGGCAGAGCTCAAGGCGAGGCGCGTGCCGCGGACGTCCAGCAGCATGGCATGACGAGACGCGATAACACTCACGTCGGTTCCCTCACAGAGTCCGAGCGCGCGGAGGCGGCAGGCTTCGTCAGTCGCACACCCGATGTCGACCACCGTGGCTCGGCTTCCCGGACGGCACGACGCCAACGCGCAGGTACGCTGCGAGACTGGCTGAGTCTGCTGGTCGAGAGTAGGAAGGGTAGTGGCCACGGCGTTAGATGAGAATGTTTCTCAAAGGGTATGATGGAGTATACATGGGGATGGTTCAGTAGGGCAATAGGGAGTGAGATAGTCGGAAAAGCCATGGCAACCAACTACGCCATGAGCAAAAAAGCAAAAGCCATTGGCTAATAGCGGATCGCCATTGCTCATAGCGTGGTTGCTGGTATCCCCTTTCTCCTCGCTACAAGCACGCCCAATCCCACCGTGAACACCGTAATCGCAATGATCTGGGCCGTCGTGAGCCCGGCGGTCAAACGATCATCCTTGGCCCGGAAAAATTCGATGATGAATCGCTCCGCTCCCGCCAGAAGACACCACACACCGAACAGCCAGCCTTCCTGATGCGTGTGCTTTCGCAGTCGCCACAGCAGGTAGAACATGGCAAACCCCAATACCACTTCATACAGCTGCGTCGGATGCACGGAGACCACCAGATCGCCCGGGGTGCCAGCGGGAAACACCACTCCGAACTGCGAACTCATCACCGACACGGTCGATGGCGGCGCGCCTTCGGGGAATCGCGCGGCAAACGCGCTCACCCACGGCCGTCCATAGTCATCGCCAACCGCCCAGCATCCGGAGCGACCCACTGAGTATCCGGCGGCAATCGCGATTCCTGCGACATCGGCAAAGCGCAGGAAGCTCAACTTCCTGTACTTGATGACGGCCCAGCAGAGCGCCACCGCTCCCATGAAGCCGCCCCAAAACACGAATCCGCCGCGACTGAAAAAAGCGCCGGGATCTCCGGTGAGCACCACGTAATACGTCTTCGCACCAATCAGCGTCCCGATGAGGGCCGCCATGACGACGTCGGGCATGGCGTTGGATTCTGCGTCGTGGCCACGACGCCAGAGCTCACGCTGGCAGACGATCTGCGCGATGGCGAAGGCCGCAAGGATCGAGAGACCGAAGCCGGTGATCTCGACGGGTCCGAGGTGAAAGACCGTCGGATGATGGAGAATGCCTTCAGGATTCATACGTGCCCAGTCGTGATCGGGAGCGAGGCGGGCGTAAGCCCGGGGATCGGCAACGACGCCAGAGCGGTGAGGGACGGAGTCGCCCGTTCTCCCAACTCGAAGCGGAACATCCCAGCTGCAGCAATCATTGCCGCGTTATCGGTCGCCAGTCGAGGAGACGGCGCAAACACTCGACCGCCCCGTCGTTCGAAGCGGTCGCACATCGCCTGCTGCAGCGCCACGTTGCACGCGACACCGCCACCCAACACCACACGCGTTCGGCGATGCAGCCGAACGGCGCGATCAACTTTCTCCACGAGCGTCGCGATGACCGCATCCTGAAAGCCCCGGGCGATCGACGCCCGCGCGCTATCAATCGTACCGTCCTTCTCGGCGGCGCGCACCGTCAGCAGCACAGCGGTCTTGAGACCACTGAATGATAAATCGAAGTAGTCCTCATCACCGGGCTGTGCTTTAGACCGTAGCATGGGGCGGACAAAGCGCTGCGTGGAGCTCTCGACGGTGCGGGCGAGTTCCTCAAGCGGACGTCCGCCTGGATAGGGGAGTCCGAGCAACTTCGCCACTTTGTCAAATGCCTCTCCAGCCGCGTCGTCTCGCGTCTGCCCCAATAGACTGTAGGTGCCCCACGCCGGCACGTCGAGCAGCAGCGTGTGTCCACCGCTCACCAGCAACGCCGTGAACGGCGGAGACGCGTCGGGATGCTCGAGGAGTGTGGCAAACAGGTGCCCCTCGAGGTGATGCACCGGGACAACGGGTACACCAGTTGCGTAGCCAAGCGCCTTTGCATAGCTGGTGCCCACCAGGAGCGCGCCAACGAGGCCGGGCGCATACGTCACGGCAATGGCGTCGAGATCGCTTAATGCCACACCGGCTTCGCTGAGCGCAGCCTTCACGGTCGGGACAATGCCCACGAGATGCTGTCGGCTGGCGATTTCCGGAACGACGCCGCCAAACAGTCGGTGCACGTCTTGCGAGAGAATCACCAGCGAACGCAGTACAGGGTGTGCTGAGTTTCCCGTCACCACGGCCGCTGATGTTTCATCGCAAGAGGTCTCGATGCCCAGCACGCACTGGTCGCGTGCAATCACGAAACGGGCTCGGCGAGCAACTGTTCAATGAGCGCACGATTCGCCGCAGAGTTCCAGTCTTCCGCGCCAATCAATCGTTTGCGAATGACTCCGTCTCGCCCAATGACGAATGTTTCCGGGACGCCAACGGTTCGGTAGATGGTCTGGATGGCGCCCGAGTCATCGTACAGAATCTCGAAGGTGATCGCGTATTCACGCGTGAACGCGCGGATCTGCTCCTCGTAGCCCGGTTGGTCGATGCTGACAGCAACGACCTTGAGCCCTTTCGCCACGAAGTCCCGGTGGAGCGCTTGAATGCTGGGCATTTCGGTGCGACAGGGAATACAGTACGTCGCCCAGATGTTGAGCAGGAGCACCTGACCGCGATAGTCGGACAGGGTTTTCACTTGCGGCGTAGCATCGAGTGTCTTCGCCGCAAAACCGGGCGCGTCTGAACCCACGGTCACGGCCGAGAGGTCGGTTTCGAGGACGCGCGTGGCAACAAAGGCCCCGCAGACAAGCAGCGCCACGACCGTCACGACCGCCATCCATTGCTGGCGAGTGGTCATCCGACGAATCTCACGCGGACTCGGCGCACAGCCCACGCAGAATCGCGATCTCGGCTTGCGGATTGGCGGCTGAGAAGATGGCGTTTCCGGCGACGAACGTGTCGGCGCCGGCACGCCAGCAGCGCCCGATCGTGTCGCGCGAAATGCCGCCGTCCACTTCCAGTACGGCGCGGCTCTCGGCTTGGTCGAGCAGGCATCGCGCACGCTCGATCTTGTCGATGGAATACTCGATGAACGACTGTCCGCCGTAGCCCGGATTCACGCTCATAATGAGCAAGAGGTCGAGCATATGTACCACCTCTTCAATGGCGGACAGTGGCGTGGCCGGATTGAGCGCAACTCCGGCCAGGCATCCCAACTCCTTGATGCGGGTCAATTGGCGATCGAGATGCGGGGCAGCTTCGGCATGAATGGTCAGCACGTTGGCGCCGGCCTTGACGAAGTCGTCGAAGTAGCGCTCGGGCTCGACCACCATCAGATGTACGTCGATCACATTCGCGGTTGAGCGACGGGCGGCTTCAATGACTTTCGTTCCGAAGGACAGATTCGGTACAAACCGGCCGTCCATAACGTCGACGTGAATCCAGTCGGCACCACCCGCGTCACACATGGCGATGTCGGCGCCAAGTTGGCGGAAGTCGGCGGCAAGCAGCGAGGGAGCAATACGAACTGTCATGGTGTGCGAGGCAGAACCGTGGATATCGCCAGTGTGTCGACCGCGTCGGGACTGGGTGTGCGACCGTCGCTCAGCACAAGATTGACCGCGCTACCCGTGCGCGCTTTTTGGCCGGCGACGGGCATCGTTGCCAGCACCACTCCGGCTGCTACCGCCGCCGCCCGAAACTGAACGGTCCCTACCGTCAATCCAGCCGACTCGATGACACTGCGCGCGTCGCCCTCCTCCATATTCAGGACATTAGGAATGACCGCAGCGTCTGGATCGTTGGCCAACGCCGTGCTGTCGTCAACGCCTTGCGCGCGTTGGTCAGCATCTGTGCTGTCGGCGGCGCGACGTTGTTCACGCGGATCGGTCGCTAGCGAGCGACGCTCCGTTTCCGGCGTGAGCTCGAGCGAGTCGCCGAGACCTGCGCCTCCCGGCTCCACGCGTTGCACCGCGACGACGCCACCTGCGGCGCCGATCGCCAGGCCCGCGACAAGCGCCACCACACCGCGCACGAGCCACGTCTTGCCGAGGGGCGATCGTCGAGAGATCGGTTTCACGTTCGCTAGTGAGCGGATCGCCGCAATCGCGCCGCAAACGCACCGTCGCTGCCATGACGATGCGGAAGCACGCGCAGTCTGCCGTTGTCGAGTACTTCGGCGGGAACCGCGCTCACGGCAGGTGGGTCGAGCGAAAACTCCGGCTGGTCGGTCAAGAACGCGTCCACGACATCGTCATTTTCTTCGAGTTCCAGCGAACAGGTGCTGTAAATGAGCAGGCCCCCAGGTTTCACAATCTGCGCCGCCGCGCGCAGTATCGCGCGCTGAGACGCGCCGAGCACCGCGAAGTCCGAGACACGCAAACGCCACCGCGCGTCGGGATGACGGCGAAACGTCCCCGTACCGGTGCACGGAACATCTACCAGCACGACATCAACGGGCGCAATGGCCGGCATACTCGCGTCGGCGACAATCGGAAACAGCTTCTGGGCATCAAGACGCCCGAAGCCGAGTAGCATGCGCTCGACTCGTGTCTTGCTGCGATCGGCGCTAACGACCATCGACGCTTTGCGCGAGAGTTCAAGCGATTTGCCACCAGGCGCGGCGCAGAGATCGGCGACGACGGCGTCGTGTGGGATGTCCGCGTATTGCGTAACGAGTGTGGCCGCTGGATCCTGCACATACAGCAGGCCCTGCTTGAAGGCGTCCAGTTCCGTGAGCATCACGCCCGGACCCAAGCGGATCGAATCCGGAACCAATGGCACGTTGACCGTGACCACGTCGGCGCTCTCAAGCATCGCGTCAAGTTGCTCGCGCCCGATACGGTAGGGACGCACGGTAATCGTGGACTCTTCGTTGTTGGTGAGAAGTAACTGTTCGGCGTGCTCGAATCCCCAGCGTTCTACCCAACGCGCCACCACCCATTCCGGATGCGAGTGACGGAGGGCCAGCGCCTGCACGGGATCGCCGGGAACCGAAGGCTCCAACGCATCGCGTTCGCGGTCGACTCGACGCAACACCGCGTTCACGAGTTTGCTGGCACCGATACCACTGCGCCACTTGGTGATCTCCACGGTCTGCGCGATAGCGGCGTATGCAGGGACGCTGCCCATGAACAGCAACTGATACACGCCGACCCGTAGCAGATCGACGATCTCCGCATCGAGTTTCGCCAGGCCGCCCTTGACCCGCGTGGCCAACACCGCATCAATCCACCCTCGCCGACGGAGCATGCCCCACAGCAATTCATGCAGCCAGCGCCTATCGCGGGCGTCGAGCGCCTGAATCCGTCGTTCGAAGGCGCCGTCGAGCAAATCGCCGTCACGCAAATCGGCGAGCACGAGCGCCGCTGCGACGCGAGCGCTGGTGACATTTGAAGGGTGGTCCTTCAACTGCAGTTGTCTCCCGCACTTACTCCCCGTCCGCGAGCCCACGCGGCCGACGAGAGGCGAGCGCGCCCGCTCGGCTGGACTTCGAGAAACCGCACGGCGCCGACTCCACAGCGCACGAGCAGTCCTGATTCGTCGGCCGATCGCACGGTTCCCGGCGGCGACGAGCGGGTGGGCTCGTCGAGTGCGCCATCGCGTCCATCGCCTTCGAGGCGGGCGCTAAAAAACTTGACCTCGATTCCATTCAGCATAGCGAATGCGCCTGGGCGTGGATCGAACGCCCGCGTGACACGCGACACCCGTAGCGCATCGGCAGCGAAGTCGAGACGCGCCATGCTCCGTTCGATTTTTGGCGCGTACGTCGACTGCGTGTCGTCTTGCGCAATGGGTCTTACCACGCCGGTATCGATCAGGGCCAGCCCCTGCACGATCGCCAGGGCGCCGAGTTCGGACAGCCGATCGTGCAATTCCCCGTACGTCTCGATGTCATCAATCGGCGTCCGCAAGGTATGCAGGATGGGGCCGGCATCGAGTGCGGGCACCATCTGCATGATCGTGATGCCGGTTTCGGGGAACCCCTCCAGCAGCGCCGCTTGAATCGGTGCCGCCCCTCGCAGTTTTGGGAGCAGCGAGGCGTGGATGTTCAGCGTTCCGTGCGGCGGCAAATCGATCACCGCAGACGGGAGAATGCGTCCATAGGCAACGACCACTGAGAGGTCGGGTTCGAGCTCACGCACGGCAGCCATGAAGGCCTCGCCCCGTGGCTTCTCCGGTTGGAGCACGGGTATGCCCTCCCTGACGGCGACGCGCTTGACGGGCGACGGATCGACTTGGGAGCGCGAGCGACCTCGCGGCTTGTCCGTTTGCGTGACAACGCCTACGACATCATGGCCTTCACCAAGCAACGCGCGCAGCGGCGGCACCGCAAAGTCAGGCGTGCCCCAGAACAGGATCCGCACAGTCTTCTCGAAAGCGGACGTCAGCCCGCGGACGCGGCGTCGCGTTCGGGCGGGAGATCCCCGACCGGCAACACGCGCAGCAACTTCGGATATTTCCCTTTCTCTTCATCCCACTCGCGCATGGCCGTTCGACGCTTGAGCAGACTCAAACGATCGGTAAAGAGCTTGCCGTGCAAATGATCGATCTCATGTTGGAGGCAACGACCCAGCAACTCACTTCCTTCGACCTCATACCACTTGCCATCAATATCCTGAGCCCGCACGATCACGCGCGCCGCACGTTGAACATCCGCATAAATCTCCGGGAGGCTGAGACAGCCCTCTTCACCCTTCACGGTGCCCTCCCGCAGAATAATCTCGGGATTAATCACGACCAAACGAACATCGTCGGCGTCTACGACCGCCAGGCGTTCTCGTCGGCCGACCTGGGGCGCGGCGAGGCCTACGCCCTTTGCCGCATGCATCGTGTCGAACATGTCGTCGACCAGACGACGCAAATCCGCGGTGATGGTCTCGACGCGCTCGGTCTCCTGTCGAAGGATTGGCGAACCGAGCACGTGAATGTCGAGCAGCGACACGCGTTCGTCAGGTGGATGCCGCGCTGGACGAGACGCGGGCGACTCGTGCGCGTTCAATAATGAGCCGCGAATCGGCCGACTTGATCGTGATGCGATCGTCCATCGACGACACCGGCGCGCCGTCCTTCATCTGCTGCGCGATGTGCAGGACTTCGCCGATGATACCACCGGCGGTCACGATCTCGTCGCCCTTTTTGAGCTCCTTGATCAACGCCTCATGTTTCTTGCGTTGTCGTTGCTGCGGACGAATGAGCACGAAATAGAAGATGGCGAAAATCGCGCCGTACATGAAAACCATCTGCGCGATGGAGCCGCCGGAGGTCTGGATCGCCAACAAGGATGCTGAAATGGGAACGGTCATGGAGTGTTGGAAGCGGACGTGACAGTCGTACGGGACAGATAGCGGGCGAGCCAAGCTTGGCTCCAGCCTCCGAAAGTGTCGGTGGCAAGCGCAGCTCGCGCTTCGCGCATCAGCGCAACAAGGAAATGTACATTGTGGAGCGAGAGGAGGCGGAGTCCGAGGAGTTCTTCAGTGACAAACAGATGCCGGAGATAGGCCCTCGAAAACCGCGTGCAGGCGGCACAGTCGCACTCGGGGTCCAAAGGGATTGGATCGAGCCGAAAGGTCGCATTCTTGATGTTTCGGCGGCCGTCCCGGGTGAAAAAGGCCCCGGTCCGCCCCATGCGCGTGGGGGCAACGCAGTCGAACAGATCGACACCTCGCGCCACCCCTTCCACCAGGTCTTCAGGGAAGCCGACGCCCATGAGGTAGCGCGGTCGGTCGGTCGGAAGCTCGCCGTCGACCACCTCCAGCATGGCGTACATATCGGGCTTCGCCTCGCCGACGGACAGGCCGCCAATGCCGATGCCGTCCCACCGGTCCATGTCACGGATAGCCGTGGCCGACTGGCGCCGCAATCGCGCGTGAATACCGCCTTGTACGATGGGAAAGAGCGCCTGATCTGGGGTCGGAGCGTCGCGATCATCATGCTGAAGTCGTGCGAACTCGGTGTGACAGCGCGCCAGCCATCGAATGCTGCGTTCCATCGCCTCCCGTGCCGTCGCCTCATCCGATTGACCGGGCACGACGTGATCGAATTGCATGATCACGTCGGCGCCGAGATTTCGCTCGATGCGCATGACCGACTCCGGAGTAAACAGATGCAATGAGCCGTCCAAGTGGCTGCGAAACTCAACACCATTCTCAGTGATGGTGCGCAGTCCTTCCAACGAAAAAACCTGAAATCCTCCCGAATCCGTGAGGAGTGGTCCGTTCCAGTGCATGAATCGATGCAGACCACCCAGCGCGCGCACGGCGTCGTCGCCTGGGCGCAAATGCAAGTGATAGGCGTTCGCGAGCACCATGGTCGCCCCGAGACGTGTGAGGTCGTCGGGATCGAGCGCTTTCACCGAGGCCAATGTGCCCACCGGCATGAACTGCGGCGTCTCGATGACGCCATGCGGCGTGGTGAAGCGGCCGGAACGGGCGGAGCCGGACTGGTGGTCGAGCGAGAACGAGAACGGAGGTTGACTCATGACTCAAAACGGTCGTTCAAACAATCACCATCGCATCACCATACGAATAAAACCGATAGTGCTCCTCCACCGCCGTGCGATACGCCCGCATCGTGAGGTCGTACCCCGCAAACGCGGCCACCAGCATGATGAGCGTCGACTTCGGGAGGTGAAAATTCGTGATCAGGTGATCGACGCCGCGAAATGTGTGCGGCGGCCGCAGAAAAATGTTCGTGTCGCACCGGCTCGCGTGCAGGCGCCCGTCTTCGGACGCCGCCGTTTCGAGCGTGCGCACACTGGTGGTTCCCACCGCCCACACTTTGCCGCCGCGCCCGCGAACGGCGTTGATCGCGGCCGCCGCGTCGGCGCTCACTTCGCACCACTCTTCGTGCATGAGATGCCGCGAGGGATCGTCATCCTGCACCGGGCGGAAGGTTCCCGCACCAACATGCAACAGCACATCGATACGCGACACGCCACGCGCCTCGAGTCGCGACAAGAGCTCGGGCGTGAAATGCAATCCCGCGGTGGGGGCCGCGACCGAGCCAGACTGCGTCGCATACACTGTCTGATAGCCGGCCGCGTCGGCCGGGTCATCCGTCCGCCCGATATACGGCGGAAGCGGGATGTGTCCGTGCGCTTCTATCGCGGCCTGCGGATCACCGCTGGTCACCAGCTTGACGATGCGCGTCCGTCGCGGCGTACTGTCGACAATCTCCACGTGGAATCCCGGAGCGATGGTCACGATGCGACCGGGACGCAGTTTACCACCGGGATGGATCATCGCTTCGTAGTGCTGCGCATCGAGCGCACGCAACAGCAGGATCTCCGCTGGGCTACCACTTTCCCGCTGGCCAAGCAGGCGTGCGCGGAACACGCGCGTCGTATTCACAACGATCGCATCGCCGGCGGGAATCAATTCCGCCAGGTCTCGAAAGACACGATGGCTCAAGGCGCCGGTGGCGCGATCGACGACCAGTAGGCGACTCGCGTCTCGCGGCTCGACCGGGCGTTGCGCGATACGCTCCTCGGGGAGCGCGTAATCGTAGTCGGAAGTCCGACTGCCTGGTGGCAGTGCGGGAGGTTCCATCGGGGCATGAAGTTGAACGACCATCGTTGTTGCGAAAGACAACATGCGGCGGCGTTCCGCGCAACAGTTCGCGACCGTGCGATCCCGTTATCTGATCCGAAACTCCGTCGTTCGCGACGTTTTCTTCCCGCTCACCAGGTCCGTGACCTCGACGCGCAGTCGATAGCTGCCCGTTGACGAGTCGGACACATCCAGTGAGAGAAACTCGACGAGCGTTCCCGCTGCGGCGGCAGATCGATCGAATGTGATGGTGAGCTTGTCGCGAGACACCTGCTCGCGTCCAAGCGTCCGCCCCAGACCGTCGAGCAGGCGCGCTGCAAAGCGACCGGCAGTATTCCCGCCAATGTGTTCGACGGTGACTGCCAGGCGGTACTTGCTACTGCCTTCGCGGGCAGCGAGATCGTACATCTCCCACAGCAAGCCAACTGGCGCACCGCGATCATACACCCCGAGACCGGGCTCGATGGTGACGTCACCCCAGCGCTTCGGTGCGGAGCCTGCGCGTGGCGACGGTTTGTCGCCGAGCAGAATGTCGCTCATCCCGAAACCGATCGTCGATTCGGGATTGATGCGAGTCATGGCGCGCGCGGCGCGACGGCTGTCGGCCTGCAGGGCTTCGACGCGCACCACGTTGATGCCAGGGCCCAGACGTCGCAGCCAGCGCCGCACGAGCGGCGCACGGACCGAATCGGGGCGCACGTTCTGCTGCTCCGATTCCACGCCCTTAACGCGTACGAACTGGTCGAAGATGCGGAAATCGACATCAACCGGCGCACTCGTCATTTCCAGTCCGCGCACCAACGAGTCCATGGGGATGACCGTCGCGATCACCGCATCGGTGGAGTCGGCGGACGCACGAAACCGGGTGACCCGAATCGGAATGGTGTCGATCATCCGGGTGGAAGGGATATTGGCCCACGACACCGGCAGGGCGCTCTTCATCTGTTCGACGTTGTCCCGGTCGACGAACGCGAATCGTGCCGTGCCGAATCCAGGCGACAAGTCAAAAAAGAACACGAGTCCCGTATTGTACGCCCACACCAAGGTGACACCGCCGTCGGTATTGGTCGCCTGGAAGCTTGAGGTTCCGGGAACGGTCGTCTCCAGATCCGGCGGTCCGTACCGCACGAAAATGTCGCCCCGGTCGGTGTCGGCACCACGCAATTCGAGATCTTCGTTGGTCCAGCGGAAGTCGGCCCACACGACACGCGAGAGAAACTCTAGTCGGAACTCGTTCTCGTTGGTGAGTGTGAGGGGATCACTCATGAACCAGAACATCTGCTCCAGCCCACGTTGCTGAGCCGGAGGCAGCTTCGCAAACGAGATCGTATCACCAACGGTCCCCTTGGTCTCCTTCGTGGGCTTGGGACGGAGGATGCGCGTGAAGCGTGTGAGTCGCGCCTGATCACCTTCATCCATTGTCACGAATGCGCTGTCGAACGCCACCTGTGCCGCCCGGTCGTTTCCCAGGCGGTGCAGCGCGAGACCACGCGCGAGCTGCGCCTGGTAGTCCATCGGATATGCGCGAGCGGCCCTGCTGGCAAAGTCGAGCATTTCGTTCCATCGGCCACGCTCACCGAACGCCATGTAGAGGTGGCGGCTGTACCGCAGCGTCGTAGGATCGGCGTTCACGGCCGCGCGGAAATGCTCCATGGCCTTCAGGTAATCCTTGTCGCCCGTTGGTGGCTCGATCTTGTGGATGTAGCTGTCGATGAAATCCCTCGCCCGGTCGCGCGAAAAGCTGTTGAACATCGACAGCTGAATCTTCTGCTGGCCATCCGACAGCAGCGCACGATTGGCGACCGGCTCATACCGTCGCCACGTCGCCATCCCCACCTCGTCAGCCGCGACCGCCAGCAGCAGGAGGTCGCCCGTCTTGGTCGCCGCGTCGAGCGCGCTCGACACCTGGCCACTGGCGGCGAACCGCATGGTGCTCAGGCCGGAGGCAAGGTTGAACCGACCCAGTGAGAGCCAGTAGCGGGCACTGTCCGGCGAAAACTGCGTGGCCAATCGCAACGCGGAGTCGGCGCCTTGCAGCAGGCGAATCGTTCGCTGGTCGCTGATGTAGCTGGCATTGCGCTTCCCCTTGGCCATGCTCCAGTTGAGCAATCCAAACTGGTGCCACGCGGCGCCGTCGTTCTTCACTGCGCGAAGCGCCGAGTCGAGCAGCGCATACGCGCGCGTCGTGTCGCCGTTGGCCGCGATGGAGTCTGCCCTCGCCGCGACAGACAGTGCTGGAGACTGCGCCACGAGTTGACGCGACAGGACAACGGTCGACACGAGACCCGCCACCAGCAGGATCGGTGCGTTCATGACAAGACGACTGACTCGAAAGGGGCGCGCGAACGACATTCCAGCTTGAGACGTCAAAATAGCCCGGGTTGTTCCGTGGAGCCGACTGGAGGGACGAAACCCAAATGACGATACGCGTGCGCCGTCGCGACCCGACCGCGCGGTGTGCGCTGGAGAAAGCCATTCTGTACGAGGAAGGGTTCGTACACCTCCTCAATGGTGCCAGCGTCCTCGCCGACCGCCGCCGCTATCGTGCCAAGTCCCACGGGTCCGCCATCGAATTTCTCAATGATCGCGCGCAGCAAGCGACTATCCATGTCGTCGAGTCCGAAATGATCGACATCGAGGAGCGCCAGGGCCGCTTGCGCCACCGCCAGCGTAATCCGTCCATCAGCGCGGACCTGCGCGTAGTCGCGCACGCGTCGCAACAAACGGTTGGCGACGCGCGGCGTACCCCGGGATCGTTTGGCGATTTCATGCGCCCCCGCCGCATCGACTTCCACACGCAGCACGTCGGCGGTGCGGCGCACGATGATTTCGAGTTCGTCGATGGGATAGAACCCCAGCTGATGCATGATCCCGAAGCGCGCGCGAAGCGGTGCCGTAAGCATGCCCAGCCGTGTGGTCGCACCCACGAGCGTAAATCGTTCAATGTTCATCGTAATCGTCTGCGCTTTCGGTCCTTCCGACAACCGAATGTCAATCCGGTAGTCTTCCATCGCGGGATAGAGGAACTCTTCGATCACCGGGCGCAGCCGGTGGATCTCGTCAATGAACAGCACGTCACCTTCACGCAAATTGGTGAGCGGCCCGACCAGATCGCCGGGCTTCTCCAACGCGGGTCCTGAGGTCATGGCGACGTTGACGCCAAGTTCGCGCGCGATCAAGTCCGCCAACGTGGTCTTGCCCAGCCCGGGCGGTCCGAAAAAGAGAATGTGATCGAGTGGCTCGCGCCGAGCCTTCGCCGCATCAATCGCGATGGCGAGACTTTCCTTGACTCTCTTCTGCCCGATGAACTCGGCGAGTCGCTGCGGACGCAGTGACAGCTCGACCACGTTCTCGTCGGGCAACTCTTCAGGCGTCGTGATCTCAGCGGGGCTCATGAGCGGGCTACGGGCGAAGGTGCGACGGGATGGGGGGGGAATATACGAACCGGTAGGCACGGCGTTGGGGGCAGCGGGTATCACGTTCAGCCATTTTCCCCAGCGTTTGCCCGGATTTCGCGTATCTTTCAAAGGATACGTCCTGCCCGTTTCGTCTGCCGAGTCTTCCATGTCCTCTCGCTTGCTGTCCGTAGTTACCCTTGCGGGGATCGTCGCGCTGGTCGGGGTGACCACAGCGGCGACGTCGATCCCGCCAAAACCTTTGCCCACCAAACCGGCACCGATACGTGCTGCGGTGGTGCCGGTCGAGGAAGCGATCAATATCGATTGGCGCGTGCTGGCCGGATTGGATTACGCCAACGGGAAGTCGACCGACACGCTCAAGAAGCTCGAGGGGAAGCTGGTGCGCATACCGGGGTTCGTCGTCCCGTTAGACGATTTCCAGGAGGAAGGCGCGGAGTTCCTGTTGGTTCCCTATTACGGGGCATGCGTGCACACGCCACCGCCGCCACCAAATCAGATCGTGATGGTCGGGATGGCGGGTCGGAAGTCGGTCAAGTTGAACTTGTTTGACGCCGTGTGGATGTCCGGGCGTCTCAAGATTGCCTCGATCGAAAGCCCGTACGGAACGGTGGGTTATCAGTTGGAAGGGATGAAGGTCGAGCCCTACTCGTCAAAATGACGGGTGTGCCGGTCGGCACGCCGGCCGTTGAGTTGTCGGGGCTCCGGTTCGCATACCGAGCCGGCCGTGATGTGCTGGCGATCGATTCGTTAATTATCGATCGCGGGGAGACCGTGTTCTTGCATGGTCCAAGCGGCAGTGGTAAAACCACGCTCCTTGGCATCCTGGCGGGCGTGTTGCGGGCCACACACGGTCAGGTGCAGGTGTTGGGATCGGACTTCGCCACACTGTCCAGTGGCGCGCGGGATGCATTTCGAGCGCGACATCTGGGATACGTCTTTCAGATGTTCAATCTGATCCCGTACCTGTCAGTGCGAGAGAACATCCTGTTGCCCGTTCGACTCGACTCGCATCGTCGCGCCAAACTCGGGTCGGTCTCGCTGGATACTGCCGCTCGCCACATCGCGGGCCAGCTCGATATCGTCGAGTTGCTCGATGCGCCAATCGCCGAACTGAGCGTCGGACAACAGCAACGCGTGGCCGTGGCACGCGCGCTGATCGGTCAACCGGAAGTGATCATCGCCGATGAACCAACATCAGCGCTGGATACCGATCGTCGCGAGCAGTTTTTGCAGTTGCTGTTTGCCTCGTGCAAGACGGCCGGGGCGACCCTCGTGTTCGTCAGTCACGATCACACGCTGAAGCCGCTGTTTTCGCGAACCGTCGAACTTACCGAGATCAACCGCGCGTCGGTGCAGGCAGCGCGTGGCTAACGGCCTGATGGTGCCCGCATGCTGATTCCGCGCCTCGCACTGCGCTCGCTACGCAGTCGACTGCTTACGACGTCGTTGACCGTCGCCTCCATTGCCTTGAGCGTGACACTGTTGGTTGGGATCGAACATGTTCGCGCCGGTGTGCGCGAGAGCTTTGCCGGTACGATTCGAGGCGTCGATCTGATTGTTGGTGCGCGCGGCGGCACGCTGCAGGTACTGTTGAGTGCCGTTTTCGGCATAGGCAGTCCGGCAGGCTCGGTGACGGTGGCGACCTTCGAGCGCTGGCAGCGGCACCCTGCGGTCAAGTGGGCCGCGCCGTACACGCTTGGCGACAGCCATCGCGGTTTTCGCGTGGTCGGCACGACGGAGGAGTTCTTCCGGCGATATCGGTTTCGCAACGACGGTCGCATACAGTTTGCCCAAGGACGTGCGGCGAAGTCTCACAGCGATGTCGTGATTGGAAGCGAGGTCGCTGAACGACTCAAGTACACCATCGGTTCGCCTATCGTGGTGGTGCACGGACTGGTGGACATCGGCACGAGCAGCCATGAAGCCCACCCGTTTCAGGTGGTCGGCATACTCGGGCGCACGTTTACGCCAATCGATCGATCGGTGTACGTGACGCTCGACGGCATTGCGGCGATACACGGAACGGCAGTTGCCGTCCCCCAACCGCAGTTGTTGACCGCATTTTTTATTGGTACCAAGAACCGTTTTGAAGCGCTGATGTTGCAGCGTGAGATGAATACCGATCTCACGGAACCACTCACGGCGGTCATTCCTGGTGTCGCGCTGGGCGAACTCTGGAAGAACATCGGCAGTGCCGAAGTGGGCCTTCAAGTCGTGGCGATCTTTGCCGTGGCGATTGGCCTGACGGGCATGCTCGTCGCGCTGTACTCGTCGCTCGAAGCACGCCGACGCGAGATGGCGATCTTTCGCGCGATTGGCGCGGGTCCACGCACTATTGTCGCGCTGCTGGTGCTGGAATCGGCGATGTTGACGCTCGTCGGGTGTGCTATCGGTGTGGCCATCGTCTACGCGGGACTCGTACTCGGCCAGCAACCCATCGAGCAGCGATTCGGATTGCACCTCGCGATTCGGCCGCTCGGGTCGACCGAGTGGATGTATCTGGCGGTCGTGCTGGTATCGGGCGTGATCATCGGATTTGTGCCGGCGATCAAGGCCTACCGTACGTCGTTAGTGGATGGGCTTAGCCCGCGAGCGTGAGAGGATACTCCGCGCCGCGTCCTCTACGGCGCTCCGGCCGCCAGTCTTGGTGCGTTGGGTTGGGACTATAGCAACACGACGTGGCACACCAATCGCTCAGCGGATGCGCACCACGAAACCCACCGTGCCGGCGTTGTTCGGCGACGTGGGGCTCAGGTTCCCGGTGAACGTCCACTTCACATGTGTCACCAGTCGGTCGTAGCCGGCGGGCGCGCCGCCACCCGCGCTGGTGGGCGAATAGGCCCACGTGGTTCCGCCGTTGCTGGAGTACGCGATGATCACCGAGAGTCCGGTGGTGCCCAGCGATTGCGTTGCCGATCCGACCTTGAAGTCGGTGTTGGCCGGCACCGGATCGGTGATCACTACGCTGGTGGCCGCGAGCGTCCCCGCGTTGGTGTACGTGCTGGTGAACGTGAGGTCCGTGGCGGGGAGCTGCGTGCCCGACGGACTCACGCTGGCGCCGAGCAGCATGAGCGGCACCGCCGCCGCGGACGTGACGTTGGCGCCGAACTCCGACGTGTTGCTGCTCGCGTCGGTGGCGGTGCCGGTGAGTTTGTCGCCAACGATGAAGCCGGATACGGTTAGTGACCCGCTGATGTTGCCGCTCGCGTCGGCGGTGACAAATCCGAGATAGGCGCGCCCCTCGCCAAAGCCGCTGGCGTCGTTGTCACTCTTGAACAGTTCCACGCGCGCGCTGGCGAACGTGGCCTGACTCGCCGCGCTGCCCACGTAGCCGGTCACGGTGAGTGTCGTGCCGCTCATCAGCACCGACGTGAACACTGGCGCGTCCATATCGGAATTCGGCAGCGAGCCATTCTTCGTGCCGTTGTTCGCTGTGACGTTGTCGGTGCCCAGGTCGATGCCGATGCCGCCGTTACTGTAGATGGCATTGGTGAGAATCGCATTACCGGTGCCGGCGCTCACACGCACGCCGACGCCGGTATTGCCCGAGATCAGGTTGGCGGTACCGGCGGCGGTGCCGCCCACAAGCGTGCCGGCGATGTTGTCGATGTAGATGCCGTTGCCGCCGTTCGCACTGGCGGCCGTCCCTGCGGCGTTGGTGCCGATGTAGTTGGCCTGCACCGTGTCCGCGCCGGCCGTGAGCAGGTGGATGGCGTGGTTGGAGAAGCGATTAATGATGAAGCCACGCACGACGGTGGCGCCGCCCGTGATCGTCAAGCCGTTGTTCGACGCGCCCGCACTCGTGCCGTTCAACTCGATGATGGGCGCGCTCGACCAGCCCGGCTGCTTCTGCGCATCGAGCACCATCGGCGTGCTGATGGAAGGAAGAACAGACGCGGGGCTGAACGTAGCGACGCCGCTCGAGAAGTAGTTGACGGCGGAGCGGAGGCCAGCCGCCGACGTGCCGTTACCGATCATGAACACCGCGTTTTCGCGACCGGCCACCAGCCCCGACTGCGCGAGCGATACATCGCCGCCAAGCAGATTCGCGTTGGCGAGGAACTGGCGCAGGCTGCCCGGCCCCGTATCGTTGGTGTTGACCACCACGTCGAAATTGTAGCCGAAGTCGAGGCCGGTGATGTGGGCCGACGCGACCACGGTCGGCGAAACTGACTGCGCCGTGCCGCTCAGCACGGCGGTGAACACGTACGTGCTCGTGTTGAACGTCGCGCCGCTCGAACCGTTGCCGGCGGCCGTGGCCGCGGGATTGATGCCGCCAACCTCGTTCGTCACGGCCGCCGCCGATCCGGCGGATGCATCGGTCTTGTACGTCTGCACCGGCAGCGCCGACGCCGTGTATCCTGTGCGTGACGACGTTACCGACGCGTTCAGCGTGCGCACGTACCACGTGCCCGGTGCAATGTTGTAGAAGATGTAATCGCCGTTGGCAGCGGTGGTGGCGAAGGTGGAGTACACGCCGGCCGACGTATAGAGTTCCACGCGCGCGCCGCTGCGCCCGAGACCCGATGCGGTCGCCTTGCTGCGTCCCGCGCCGCCGCCGTAGTTCACGTCCTCGAAGACATTTCCCGACAGCTGGTAGGCGACTTCCGCGAGGGCGAAATCACCGAAGGTGCTGGCGCCCGTGATCTGCGTGGTGGTGGCGGTCTTCGTGCCGACCGTGGGGTACGACCACGCGCTGCTGGCGTAGCGCCCGACGATGAAGCTCGCTGTATTGGCGCCACCGTCCACGTCGCCCGCCACGAACGTGAACGTCGCGCTGTACGTGGTAAACGTGACGCCGCCGTTGGTGAGGGTCCAGTAGCGGTTCACCGACTTGGTGGAGTTGAGCGTCGCACCGGTGATGTTGGGGTGATCACCCACCGTGTTCGTGGCCGTGAGGTCGCCGGCCACCGTGACGCTCGCAAACACCACGCTCACCGGCGTGTAATTGCTCGCGTCACCGATCTCGAAGGCGCGAGTGGTCGCGCCGGTTGCCACGTTCTTGCGGAAGTTCCCCACCACGTGGCCGCTGGTGCGCGATACACTTCCCGACGCGCCGAGGCTCACGCGGTTGGCGCCGGTGGTGACCCGCCCCGACGTGAACGTCATCGCGCCATTGACCGTGACGTCGATGCTGCTCAGCGATACGCCACTCGCGTTATCGATCGTTAGCGCGCTGAACGTCGTGGACGTGGAGCCGCTGATGACCTGCGCGCTGGTGCCATTCAGCGTCACCGTGCTGCTGGACGCGGTGAAGGTGCCGCTGTTGCTGAAGTTGCCCTTGATGGCGTGGCTGAACGATCCCGCACCGAAGGTCGTGCCGCTGCCGAGTGAGACGTTGCCGTTGACGGTGAGCGCCTGCGCGGCGGTGGCCGATGGTGT
>JANLVM010000393.1:0-10506 GCA_031364015.1 Gemmatimonadaceae bacterium | reverse complement strand
GGCCGAGTACGTCGATAGAACCAATTCGCAATAGTGGATTCATCCTGGAAGGTTGTTCGGCTGCACAGCACTCATCCCGTCGAGGCGTTTACCTGCGGTACGCGCCCAGGCTCCAAGGAGATCGACAAATATCTCCAGGTGAATGCGCTCAACGAACAGGCCGCGCATCTCGCCGCGATTTGGATCGTCGAGAACACTGCCGCGACTAGTCGCGCAGATCGACTCGTCGGCTTCTTTTCATTGTCGCCCGTGAGCATCCGACTCTCGGCGCCGATTATGGAGGCGCTGAACATTATCGCGCCATACCAAATGATCGGCGGCTGGCTGCTAGGTCGAATGGGAATAGCGCAGCAGTACCAAGGGCATCGCAGAGGTCGGCTGCTGGTCGCCTCGGCGATTAAGATTGCCAAGGAGCTGAGAGACGCAACGGCCGGCGTAGTTCTCGCCATCGATCCAGCCAACGACTCGCTAACGCAGTGGTACCTCGATCTCGATTTCGGCTTCCAGCGACTCGCCCCGAACGACCTCAAAATCCTTCGCTTGGCGATGAAGATCTAGCCCCAATACAGTTCAGTTTAGAAAAACGTGTGAGATTGGCGGCTCACCCCGCTGTCGCCTGGCTCGGTCCTCAAATGGGAGGCGGATGGGGAGCAGATCGTGGTGCGGCGCAGCGCAATCGTCGGGCCGACGCCGTATGATTGATGCCCGCAGGATTGCGTTATCAAGGGATGACTGGCGATGAAACGGTGACGATGATGTGGTCGCGCGGCAGTACACTCGCTCCATGCTCGCCGCCGCTCAATCCGCCGCCGTCCTTGGCATCGACGCTCTCGATATCACCATCGAGGTGCATGTAGCCAACGGGCTACCTCAGTGGACGCTTGTCGGATTGGCCGCGACGGCGGTGAAGGAGAGCCGAGACCGCGTGGGGGCGGCTCTGGCCAACTCGGGATTCACAATTCCGCCCAGGCGGATCACGGTAAACCTTCAACCTGCCGACACCCCGAAAACGGGTACGGCCTTCGATTTGCCTATCGCGCTCGCTCTGCTGGCCGCCAGTGGACAATTGCCGTTGGACGCGCTGCAGGGCGTGTGTGCGATTGGCGAGCTTGGACTCGACGGACAACTGCGCGCGGTGCGCGGTGTGTTGACTGTGGCGCGGCATGTCGCAGCGACCAGCAACGCACTGCTCATCGTGCCGCCGGACAATCTCAGCGAAGCGCTCTGTGTGCCCAACGCACGCGCGACCGCTCCGCGAACCCTGGCCGAGGTGGTGGTTGCGCTGCGCAACGGATCGCTGCGCGCGAGCGCGCGAACGCCAGTGGTGGCGACCCTGCGCGACGACGCACCCGATTTGGGCGACGTGGTAGGACAGGACATGGCGGTACGCGCGCTCGAGATTGCTGCGGCGGGTGCGCACAACCTGTTGCTGGTGGGGCCGCCGGGTGCGGGCAAAACCATGCTCGCGCGACGTCTGCCCGGTATCTTGCCGCCGCTCGACGACGATGAAATACTCGAAGTGATGGCCATCCATTCGGTCGCCGGGCTCCTGCGCGATGTAACGGCGACCGACATGATGCACTCCGTGCGTCCGTTTCGCGCACCGCATCATTCCATCTCCACCGCCGGACTGATTGGCGGGGGCGGCTGGCCGCGCCCCGGTGAAGTCAGTCTGGCGCATCGGGGCGTGCTGTTTCTCGACGAGCTGTCACTCTTCCCGCGGAGCACGCTCGAAGCGCTGCGACAGCCGCTGGAGGACGGCGCGGTGGTGGTGGCGCGCGCCGCGCGCGTTGTACGATTTCCCTCTCGCTTCTCGCTGGTGGCGGCCAGCAATCCGTGCCCGTGCGGATATGCCGGCAGCGTCGATCGGCACTGTCGCTGCTCCGTCGCCGATATTGAACGGCATCGATCACGCCTGTCTGGGCCACTGGCCGATCGCATCGATTTGCATGTGACCGTGCAGCGCGTCCCCCCTGAGGCGCTGGCAGCGCATCTCCCCTCCGAACGCTCGGCGGCCGTGCGCGCGCGCGTCATGCTGGCCAGGCGGCGCCAACAACAGCGCTACGCGCTCACTCGGCTCGGCCCCACGCGCGTTGACGATGGTGGGGTGACCAACGCCTCGGCGCCGACCCGATTGCTCGCTCCCGTCGCCCGACTTGACAGTGACGCCCGCGCGCTGCTCGTCCGCGCCGCCGACCGACTGGCGCTCTCCGCACGCGCCTATCACCGCGTGCTGCGCGTGTCACGCACCATCGCCGATCTCGACGACGTCGAAGCGGTGACGAGAGACCACATCGCCGAAGCGTTGCGATTTCGACCAGCCGTCGATGCCGATACCAACCACGTGGCGGAAGCCTCCTGAGGCGTCGCCGACACGCACCAGCCTTGCGAACATGGCGGCTGGCTGGTACGATGGGGCGTCCAATCGTCCCGCAACGCACCCATATCACCCCTCCCAATCATGCGTATGCGCGCTGCCATGGCCCTTGCTCCGCTGGCTCTCTTGGCTGCCTGTCAGGACGCACCGACGCTCACCGCGACCGACCTGGCCGACGGTCAACAGGATGTCGCCAGGTACCATGCCGCACCGGCGGCGACCCGCGTTTCCGGCGAATACATCGTGGTGTTGCGCGGCGATCCCTCCGATGATGACGTGGACAATGACGCACGCAGTCGCGCGCGCGAGCATGGCGGGGTGGTGGGCAACACGTATCGTCGCGCGATTCGCGGATACTCCATCTCGCTCAATTCCGTGGCCGACGCCCAGAGCATCGCGCGCGATCCGCGTGTCGCGTTCGTCGAGGAAGGGCAGGAGTACACGGCGTCGATCGTGCAGGCCAGCGCCACGTGGGGAATTGATCGCGTCGACCAACGCCTGGGGCCGCTCAGCACGACGTATTCCTACGTCACGACGGCCAGCGACGTCACGGCCTACATCATCGATACCGGCATCCGCACGTCACACACCCAATTTGGCGCGCGCGCCACACTCGGCTTCGACGCGTTTCGAAAGGCGGCGGCCAATGGCGACTGCAACGGCCACGGCACGCATGTGGCGGGCACCGTGGGTGGATCGACGTACGGCATCGCCAAGCAGGTCCGCCTCGTCGCCGTGCGCGTGCTGGATTGCAACGGCTCGGGCACCACGTCGGGCGTGATTGCGGGTATCGACTACGTCGCCGGTCGCAAGGCGGCCAGCCCGGGCACCCCGATGGTGGCCAACATGAGTCTGGGCGGCGGCGCGTCTACGGCGCTGGATAACGCGGTGGCGAACGCGGTTAGCCGGGGCGTGGTGTTTGCTGTGGCCGCCGGCAACAGCAATGTCGACGCCTGCACCGCGTCGCCGGCACGCGCGCCGAGTGCCCTCACCGTGGGTGCCACGACCACGTCCGACGCGCGCGCGAGCTATTCCAACTTCGGGGTATGCGTCGATATCTTCGCGCCGGGCTCGGGCATCACGTCGTCGTGGAGCACCAGCAATTCCGCTACGGCGACCATCAGCGGTACGTCCATGGCCTCCCCGCATGTGGCCGGAGTTGCCGCCCTGTACCTCAGTTTGAATCCCGGCGCATCGGTGGCTGCGGTGTCCAGTGCACTGGTGTCCAACGGAACCGCCGGCGTGCTTTCGGGCGCTGGGGCTGGGTCGCCCAACATTCTGCTGTTTACGAACTACTGACGGTTGGTCGAGGGTCGCCAGACGCCGCACGGCGCGTCTGGCGGGCGCGGCAAGCAACAACGTCGGCCCCACTGCTGGGTATCCACAGTGGGGCCGCTGTTTTTGGAATCCGCCAAGCCGTACCTTCCGCTTTTCACTTCAGGGGAATCACCTTCGTGGGCTGTCTGTCTCGGATCGGTTGTCTGGTGGTGCTCGCCGGTGCCGGCGGAGTCGGTTATTGGCTCTATGGCGACCGTTTGCCATCGGAGATTGCACGCGCGGCCTCAACGGCGGCGTCGAAGGTGCGAGAGGCGGCGGGTGGCCCTTCCGCAGCGACTTCGGTCACGCCGTCCGCGCGGTCAAATGATTCATCCGCTCGGAGCGATCGCGCGATCGCCTGGGCCAACGTCGCCAATCCTGGCGCATCACGGCCCAACGTGGCGGCTTCCCTGGCCAAGCGCGATGGGCCGGCATTCGTGAGCCTCGGCGCGGTCGATCTTGCGGCCCTGCTGTCCAGTGCCTTGCCCGGACAGTTGCCGAAATCGGCGTCGAGTCTTCAGGTGGCCCTCGTCGACCATCAGGTGCTGGTGCGCGCCGTGCTCGATGCGACCGAGATTGCCGGTGATGGAACACTGGGGCGGGTGCTTGGTGTGGCGATGACTGGTCGCGACTCCGTGCGACTTGCTGGCACGATCGAACCGCTGCGCAGCGGTGTCGCACAGTTCCGCGTGCAGGAACTGCGCGTCAAGGGATTGAACGTGCCGGCGAGGTTGATCCCCGCATTTGTCGGAGCCCTGCGACGCGGTGCACGCGTCGACGGATTGGCCGATGACGCACTCGTTGTCACATTGCCGCGAACCGTCGCCGATCTACGGATCGCGAAGGGGCGCCTGATCCTCTACAAAGCTATCCCGAATCCATGAGCGCACGTCGCATTCTGGTCGTCGATGACGAGCCTGGCATTCGCCAGGCGCTTGGCCAGCTCCTCGAGTATGAGGGCTACGAGATCCGCACGAGCTCGGGTGGCGCTGAGGGAATGGGCGAGTACGAAAAATTCAAGCCGCATCTGGTGTTCCTCGACGTCAAGATGGCCGGACTGGACGGACTGGAAGTGCTCAAGCGTATCCGGCAAATCGACGGGAATGCGCTGGTCGTGATGATCAGCGGGCACGCCACGATCCAGACCGCCGTCGAAGCCACGCAATTGGGCGCGTACGATATTCTCGAAAAACCGCTGGACACCGATCGTGTGCTGGTCCTGTTGCGCAATGCGTTTGAACATCGGTTGCTGAGCGACGAGAACGAACGACTTCGGCAGACCATCGAATCGCGATACGAAATCGTCGGACGAACGTACGCCATTCGCGCGCTGCTGGAACGCATCGAAAAGGTGGCCGGGACCCCGGCGCGTGTGCTCATCACCGGTGAGAACGGTACCGGCAAGGAGCTCGTCGCGCGGGCGATTCATCGCGGGTCGCAGCGCGCCAGGAAACCATTCGTGGAGGTCAACTGCGCGGCGATCCCGTCAGAGCTCATTGAAAGCGAATTGTTCGGCCATATGAAGGGTTCGTTTACCGGCGCCATCAGCGATCGCGCCGGAAAGTTCGAACAGGCCGACCACGGCACACTGTTTCTTGATGAAATCGGCGATATGTCGCTCGCCGCACAGGCGAAAGTGCTGCGCGTATTGCAGGACGGCGTCGTCACTCGCATCGGTGGCAACAAGCCCATTCAAGTTGATGTGCGCGTGCTCGCGGCGACCAACAAAGATGTCGAAGCAGAAATTGCCGCCGGCCGATTCCGCGAAGATTTGTTTTACCGGTTGAACGTGGTGCCAATCATGGTGCCGCCCCTGCGCGAACGACGCGAAGACATCGAACAGTTAGTGATTCATTTTCTGCGTCAGTTCGCCGCGCGCGATGGATTGCCGGCGCGTGATATTACCGACGACGCATTGCGGAGTCTGGCCGAACGCGATTGGCCCGGCAACGTGCGTGAGTTGCGCAACACCATCGAGCGGCTGGTGATTCTGGCCAACGCCGCGACCATCTCCGCCGCCGATGTCGAGCGACTGGTGGGTCGACGCGCGGCCGAGCCGGCGGGACTCGGCAACCTCGTGGATTGCGCCACCTTCGAGGAGTTCAAGCAGGCTGCCGAGCGGTCATTTCTGGTGGCCAAGCTGCGCGCGTTCGATTGGAACGTGTCGGAGACGGCCCGATCGCTGGATATGCCGCGATCGAATCTCTACAAGAAGATTGAGCGTTATGGTTTGACCAGAGAAATCACGCCCGACACTTTATCGACGGTTCGATGAGCGATCGCAATTGGGACGCCGAGATGGCCAAGATCGACAAGCAGCTGGCGTCCGTGTCGGACGAACAGTTGCTGGCCGAAAGAAAGGCGGTGCCCACGGTCGCCGGTGCGACTGGAAAAGCGCCGACGGGAAAGGCTGGGGCAACCGTGTCGGCTCCGTTGCGAACGTCGGCCACGAGTGCTGGAGGCAGTTGGCTCGCGTGGGTGAAAGTCAGTGTCGCGGTGGCGGCAGCGGCTGGCCTGATGTACTGGCCGTGGCCCGCCCGATGCGGACTGCCGTTGGTGGGTTTCACTGCGGCCACCGGCGGCGTCGCCCTGCTTGGTGTGTGGAGTGCGATTGGCACGTGGCGTCATCGGATGGGATGGGCGCACGCGGCGTCCCTGCTGGTGACGGTGTGGGGCGTGATGTTGGGCGCGCGCGAAATCCTGCCCCGAGTGGGCTACGCCATCCCGTCGATCGAGCGGGCAGGGCAGTGGACCTGCGACGGACTGCCGCCACTGCCCACGCCGATTCCGCAAAGCGCTCCAGTGATCCCGCCCACCGGGATTCCGTCGCCGCCATAACACGGTGCGTCGCCATCCAATGTTGGAAATATCCGGGCCTGCGAATTGGTGATGGTCGGTGGCCATCCTGCTAACTTGCGTGGATGTCCAACACCTTCAAGAATTTCATCGGCGGCCAGTGGGTCGCGCCGTCGACCGGCAACTATTTCGAGAACCGCAATCCGGCTGATCAGGATGACCTGATCGGTGTGTTTCCCTCGTCTGGCGAGGCCGATGTGCATGCCGCGATTGACAGCGCGCGCGGTGGCTTTGAACGGTGGAAGCGCACGCCCGCACCGGCGCGAGGCGACGTGTTGCGACGGGTCGGTGATTTGATGGCCGCGCGCAAGGAAGAGATCGCGAATCTCATGACGCGTGAGATGGGCAAGCCGCTCACCGAAACGCGTGGTGATGTGCAGGAAGGAATCGACACGGCGTACTACGCGGCGACCGAAGGCCGTCGTCTGTTCGGACACACGGTCCCGAGTGAGTTGGCGAACAAATGGGCCATGAGCATGCGACGCCCGATCGGCGTGTGCGGTCTCATCACGCCATTCAATTTTCCCATGGCGATTCCCACGTGGAAGGCATTTCCCGCCCTGCTCTGCGGCAACTCCGTTGTGCTCAAGCCCGCTGAAGACGTTCCGCATACCATGACGGCGCTGGTGGAAATCCTCCTGGCGGCGGGGCTCCCGCCCGACGTCATCCAGCTGGTCTATGGGAAGGGAAGCGTGATCGGCAGGGCGATGGTCGATCACCCGCACGTGCCGGTGATTTCGTTCACGGGTTCCACCGAAACCGGCAGCCTTGTGGGCGAGACGTGCGGGCGCATGCACAAGCGTCTGTCGCTCGAAATGGGCGGCAAGAATGCGCAGATCGTGTTGAACGATGCTGATCTCGATCTGGCGCTGGATGGCGTGCTGTGGGGCGCGTTCGGGACCACCGGTCAGCGTTGTACCGCGACCAGTCGACTCGTATTGCAAGAGGGCATTCACGATCAATTCGTCGAGCGGCTGGCCAAGCGCGCCTCGGCGTTGCGTCTCGGTGATGGACGTGCGACTGAGACGGAGGTGGGGCCGCTGGTGAATGCTTCCGCGCGCGCGAAGGTTGAGGAGTACATCGAAATCGGGCGCGCCCAGGGTGCCACGCTGGTGTGCGGCGGGCAGCGGGCCACGGGTGGTACCCTCGATCGCGGCTTCTTCTTCCAGCCCACGATCTTTTCCGGCGTCACGGCGGGCTCGCGGCTTGAGCAAGAAGAGATTTTCGGACCGGTGCTCTCGGTGATCAAGGTGACCGACGTCGAAGACGCTTTTACCGTAAACAATGACGTCCGTTACGGCCTGTCGTCATCGGTGTATACCTCCAACGTGAACGTCGCCTTTCGCGCGCTGCAGGATCTCGACAACGGCATTACGTACATCAATGCACCCACCATCGGTGCCGAGGCGCACCTGCCGTTTGGCGGCGTGAAGCAAACGGGTAACGGGCACCGCGAGGGTGGCTGGGAGGTGTACGAGTTCTACTCGGAAACGAAAGTGGGATACGTGGACTACTCGGGCGCTCTGCAGCGCGCGCAAATCGACAACTACTAGCTCACGAACGTCACCCAACGCCACCCAACGTCACCCACCGTCACGCCGAGTCCATGAGCCCCCCGCCAGGATCGCCCCCCGACCGAGAGTTGCGCGCGAACGCGTTACGTGCGGCCAACGGGCGCACGTTGGCACCACGCGCGTTGCGGTTGTCATGGCTCTGGGAGTGGGCGAAAGTCTTCCCGGCGGCGGTGTTGCTGTTCCTGGTTCTGCGCACATTTTTCGTCGAGGCCTACAAAATTCCATCGGGCAGCATGGAGCGGACGCTGCTCGTTGGGGATTTTCTGCTGGTGAACAAGTTGGTGTACGGCGCGGAGATTCCGTTTGTCGGCACACGGTTACCGGCGATTCGTACGCCGAAACGCGGCGACGTGGTCGTTTTCGAATTTCCAACCGACCCCAGTAAGAATTTCGTGAAGCGCCTGGTGGGGCTGCCGGGCGACACGCTGGCCATGCGAGACGGCGCGCTGATTCGCAACGGGCAGCCGCAAGACGAGCGCTACGTCGTGCATTCCGAGCCGGGCGTCGACCCGGTCAACGACGAGTTTCGCTGGCAACGGAGCCACCTGATCAAGAGCGCGGTGGCCGCGAGCGCGGTGGCCGCGAGCGCGAGCGTAGCGATTGACGCCTATACACCCGGTACTGGATACCGTCCGTCGCGCAATAACTGGGGACCACTGGTGGTGCCGGTGCACCACTTCTTTGTCCTGGGCGACAATCGCGACAACTCGCTGGACAGTCGCTACTGGGGCTTTGTCCCCGACCGCTTCTTGCGCGGGACGCCGCTGATTGTGTACTACAGCTTTACTCCGGATTCAACGACCGCCGTGCCGTGGATCACTCGGATTCGCTGGGCCCGCGTTGGGACGGTGGTGCACTGACGCAAAGCGCCAATAACAACGTCGGCCCCAGCGCTTGCGGAATGCGCTACATACAGACGAATGTTCTGTTCTTCCTCGCTCGATTTCCCCGCCTCGCCGAGCCGCTGTTGCCATGGCAGTAACTTCTAAAAAAATGAAGGCGCAGTACGAGGATGGCTCGTTGGATCAGTATTTGCGCGACATCAGCGTGTATCCCCTGATCTCTCGCGAAGAGGAAGCCGAACTGGCCCGTCGCATCCGCGTGAGTGATCAGGACGCGCTCGACAAGTTGGTGGCGTCGAATCTGCGCTTTGTCGTGTCGGTGGCCAAGAAGTACCAGAATCAGGGTGTGTCGCTGTCCGACCTGATCAACGAAGGGAATCTTGGCCTGATTCGCGCCGCGCACAAATTCGACGAGACCAAGGGGATCAAGTTCATCTCCTACGCCGTGTGGTGGATTCGACAGGCGATTCTTCAGGCACTCGCCGAACAGTCGCGCATCGTGCGCGTCCCCCTCAATCGCGCCGGCACGCTGCACCGCATTGGCAAGCGCGCGAACGTGCTGCTCCAGGAACTCGGTCGGGAAGCCACGCACGCGGAGATCGCCGAGGGGATGGACATCACCGAGGAAGAAGTCGCGAAGACGATGACCATCTCGCAGGCGCATCTCTCGCTCGACGCACCACTGACGCCCGGCGAGGACAATCGCCTGCTGGACTACCTGGCCGACACGGTCAATCCGACGCCCGACGAACAGACGTTCGAGAAGGCGCTCACCGAGGCGATCGAGGATTCGCTGGGGAGTCTCAAAGAGCGCGAGGCGAAGGTCTTGCGACTGTACTTTGGCATTGATGGGTCGGACCCCATGACGCTGGAAGAGATCGGTGCCATGTTGGGTATCACGCGTGAACGGGTACGACAGATCAAGGAAAAGGCACTGTCGCGATTGCGACATGTCTCGCGCGCCAGGGCACTCGAAAGCTTCCTCGGATAGTCATGGCGTCTACGTTTTCGTTCGACGTGACCACCAGTGTGGATCTGCAAGAGGTGGACAACGCGGTGAATCAGGCGCAAAAGGAAGTGAGCCAGCGCTTTGATTTCAAAGGGGCATTGGTCACCATTGAGTTCAAGCGGTCGGAGAGCCTCGTGCAGTTGGCGACCGACAGCGACATGCGCATGGACGCGCTGTTCGATATGCTGCAAGCCAAATTCATCAAACGCGGCGTGCCAGTGAAGAACCTGGATATCGGTGACGTGAAACCAGGCGGTGGGGACGTGCTGCGGCGCGAGATCAAGCTCAAGATGGCACTTGACAGTGACACCGCGAAAAAGGTGTCGGCGGCCATCAAAGACGCCAAACTGAAAAAGGTGCAAGCCTCGATTCAGGGTGATCAGGTTCGCGTGACATCGCCCAGCAAGGACGACTTGCAGGATGCCATGGCGGTGCTTCGCAAGGGTGATTTCGGGGTGGAGTTGCAGTTCGGTAATTTTCGATAGTGGTGGGTCGGTTGCCGCACGACACGGACTTCGCCATCGGGCATCG
>JANLVM010000383.1:0-8767 GCA_031364015.1 Gemmatimonadaceae bacterium | reverse complement strand
ATCTCCGCGCGCTGTGCATTGAGCGCCGTGATGGTACTGGCTCGCGCGTAGCGTTCGAGTTCCTGCGGCGCGCGACACATGATCTCTGGCGCCGAAGTCAGCACGAATTTTCCTTTGATGGTCTTGAGCCATTGCGTCGCGGCGGCGGCGTCCGCGAGCGCGGGCACGACCACCACCTCTGCGTCAACAGGACGCCCCTTGGGTGTCGCCGGGCTCCAGGCCAGCAACTCGACGTCGAGATTTTGCAGGCGTGGGGCGATCAACTGCATGTGCACGGCGCCCTGTTGCCAGCCGCGCCACGTGCCGTAGGGCTCTTGTCGCACCGGTATGCCGAACCCTTCGTAGGCGCGCTGCAGCCATGTTCCGGCACTGGTGAAGCCAGGCGAGCCGGAGAGTCGTGGGCCGATGGAGTCGATCAACACCTGCGCCATACGCTCGACCTGCGATTCGACCATGCCGACTTGCCACATGCGGCGGATGATCGGATCGGCGGAGCGAAAGGTTTGCGCGCTGAGCGTACAGGGTGCCAGCGTGGCGGCGATGAGGAGGCGGAGGGATGATGGGCGCATTTGCGGTTTTTCGAAACGGGAAGATTGAGTTTGACCCGCAGACGATGTGGTCGCCACGCTGACCAGCGCAAGGCCGTTCTGGCCAATCCGTCAAGTTCAACGGAGTAAACGACTTAACAGGTATCTGGGAATATCGTGCTTGGCGTGGGTGATAATCACCCATACGTTGGGTATTGTGGCCGAACCAAACGACTGATCAAGTCGCCAAAGCTGTACTGGAGCGACGCCGGACTCGCGCTGCATCTTGCCGGCGAGGTTGTTCCCCGAGGAGCACACCTGGAGAATCTGGTCGCCACCGACCTGCTCGCATGGACGGCGACCCGCCGCGACCGCCCGTCGATCCTGCATTGGCGGACCACCAAGGGGGCCGAGGTGGATTTCGTCGTCGAGACGTCACAGCACGTGCTTCCGATTGAGGTGAAGGCGTCACCTCGGCTGAATACCAAGGATGCGCAGCACCTCGAAAGTTTTCTCGACAGCTTCCGCTACCTCTTTCGGAGCACCATGGTCATCGTCGCCTCGCACCCCGCCGTGAGACTGGCGCGTCCTTCAACACCCACGTAGCCCGGCAACGATACGCGCACGACGTACACACCCTTGGCCAGCGTAAACGGTTGTGGCAATGCCGCATCAACGCGCAAACTGTTGCGTGTGGTTTCACCGTCCAACCGAAGACTCGCTTCGGTTCCAGCCACGACCGCGGGCTCGGTGCGCAGTACGACGGTGAGCGTCGCCAGGGGTGGCGCGTCGTTGACTGTGGCCGCTGGCACGCCGGGTGGACAGGCGCTCATGTTCACGCGCGACGCTATCTCGCCGGACGACAACACGACGCGGCGACAGCTGTTCAATGCCGCAACCGATATGAGTAGCGCGACGGACGCTCGGATGGTCATGACGGTGCTCATGCGGAACTCATCGCACGTTCGGCGGCCGCTTCAGCACGTCGTGCGTGCCCGGAGGCCGCGTCGACACAGGCCTGCGCTTCCAACCCCAACCGCGCTGCGACCTCGACTCCCGGTGCATCCAGCGATGCGATATTCACACGCACATTAAGCGCTGCGCCCTTGCAGGCGGCTTCGGCCATCAGCGCGGCGACTGCAGCATCAGTCGACGCATTGGAGTTTCCACGCTCCCCAACCGCCGCTGCCAACTCGGCCACCGATGCGGCGGCGCGCGCGGTCTGCAGTGGAACCTCCGACGCAACGATCAGCGCGTCGCGAATGGCGACTGTGCGCGCGTCGGCGGCAACTTGTGGTTCGCGCGGCATGGCGTAGGCCGCACGCACATGTTCGTACGCATCGGCGTCGCGCTGCACCAGTTCCGAGAGCTGTCGTCGGAGCGCACTGCCGCGTAGCGATACCGTTTTCATTTCTTCCTCAACCGCGAGGTATTTCTTCTTGCCGATGGTCAGTCCCGCTACCATTTGTGCCAACGCCGCCCCCAGTGCACCAGCAAGCGCCGCGACACTTCCACCGCCGGGCGTTGGAGTGGAACCGGCTACGCGCGACATGAATGCATCGACCGATTCGCCACCAGACACGAGATCGCGAACCTTGCGCTCAAGTAGCATGGACGGCGAATAGCCACGCAACTGCACATGTCGGGCGCCGGCCTCCAGCAGCACGCGCTCAGGCACCAATCCCACCAACACGCTCCACGTTGGTTGCACACCGTGTGCCGCAGCTTCCGATTTTACGATCTCGTATACGCGATGGAGCGGTGTCTTCTCGGTATCGACAAGATTCATCGACACCTGCGCCTGGCCGTCGACTGCGAGGCCCAACCCTTTCACATGGCGCAGACCACCGGACGACCCACGAATGGCTTTGGCGATTTCTTTCGCGACGGGAAGATTGCTCGCGTCACCCAGATACACGTTGTACGCCACCAGAAACGGTCTCGCGCCAATGGCAGTGGCACCAGCCGTTGGATGCACCGACGCATCGCCGAAATCAGGAACGCGCCTGGGATTCACCCGAATGTCGTCGCGCAATCCCTCGAACTCGCCTCTCCGCACGTCGGCCAGATTCTCGCGATCAGGACGTGTCGCGGCGCGTTCGTAGAGGTACACCGGAATACTGAGCTCGCGCGCCACGCGCGCGCCGAGTTCGCGCGCAAGTGCGATACAGTCGTCCATCGTGGTGCCGTCAAGCGGTACGAATGGCACGACGTCGGTCGCGCCAATGCGCGGATGTTCACCTTCGTGCCTGGTGAGATCGATACGATCGCGCGCCACCTGCATCGCCGCGAACGCCGCCGGCACGGCGGCTTCGAGCGTCGCGACAAACGTGATGACGGTGCGATGATGCGACGGATCGCTGGACACATCGAGCACGTGCGCGCCAGGCGTGGCGGCAATCGCATCGCGGATCGCGTCGATAACCGAAGGATCACGACCTTCGGAAAAATTCGGGACACACTCTACCAGCGGCAAGGCAACACCGGTTGGGGTTAACGGCAAACTCCAGTTAGGGTACGGCAAACTGCAGTCTGGGAACGGCCACTGCAGTTGGCGTACTGCCACTGCGGTGGAGGTTAACCCCAACTGCGGTTGACGTCTAATCCCAACCGCTGTGGCTGTCCCTCAACCGCCGTTGCTGGACCCACCTGCAGTGGCAGTGCCCTAACCGCTGTTTGCCGTTAACTGCTGTAGAAGCCATTCGTGCATCACCCCGTTGCTGGCCACCACAGGCCCGTGAGCCAATGGGGCGTCCTGTCCCTCCAGGTCCGTGGCGCGGCCGCCTGCTTCGCGGATAATCAATAACCCCGCCGCGACGTCCCACGGGGCCAGGCTGAGCTCCCAGAAGCCCTCGAAACGTCCATTGGCCACGTCGCACAGGTCGAGGGCCGCCGACCCAGCTCGGCGCATGCCGGACACCAATGGCATCAAGGTTGACAGCTGGGCCACGTATTGCGCGGCTCGACTAACGTCCTTAAACGGGAACCCCGTGCCGAGAAGCGCGCGCGCCGGACGGTCGATGGTGGACACGCGAATCGGGGTGTCGTCACGCCAGGCGCCGTGACCGGCCACCGCCCAGTACACGCCTCCACGTGCGACATCATGAACGACCGCGACGCGCGGCACACCATCGACGGCGATCCCGATGGACACGCAGTACGCCGGGAAGCCGTGGAGAAAGTTCGTGGTCCCGTCGAGCGGATCGACGATGGCCACGAACCCTTGGCTCGTGTCGCCGGTTGGACCAAGCTCTTCACCGACGATGCGAATATCGGGAAGACGCGCCGAAAGAATGTCGCGAATGCGTTCTTCGGCACCGATGTCCACCGCACTGACGAAATCGATCGCCGTCTTCTCTTCCCACACCAGTTCGTGACGCGAGGCGGAACGTTCGACAATGAACGCGGCAGCCACGGCGGCGGCCTCGCGCGCGGCGTTGAGCCAGGCTGCTTCGGGGGAGTTGTCGAGTGTTGTCATGCGAGTACGTTTCGGGAATGGCACGCATCTTTAGCGGCATCCAGCCTTCGGGCGAGTTGCACATCGGAAACTACCTCGGCGCCGTCAAGAATTGGGTGCACCTGCAAGACACCCACGTGGGCGCGCTGTACTGTGTCGTGGACTACCACGCGATCTCGGGGAACTACGACCCCGCGATACTCCGGGTGCGCCGCTGGGAAATGGCCAAGTCACTGCTGGCGGCGGGTATCGATCCGAGCAAGGCTACGCTGTTCATGCAAAGCGATGTTGCGGAGCATACAGAATTGTCGTGGATTTTTACGACGATCACGCCACTCGGTGATTTGGAACGGCAAACGCAGTTCAAGGACAAGTCGTCGAAGCTGGAGAGCATACCCGCCGGCCTGTTGATGTACCCAGTGCTGCAGTCGGCGGACATCCTGCTGTATCGCGCCGATGTGGTGCCCGTGGGCGAGGACCAGGTCCAACACCTGGAGCTGGCTCGCGACACGGCCCGCAAATGGAACGCGCGGTTTGGCGAGGGTTTCTTCCCGGAGCCCCAGCCGCTTCTTACGCCGACGCGTCGCATTCTTGGACTCGATGGTCAGGCGAAGATGTCCAAGTCGCTTGGCAACACGGTGGGACTCCTCGAAAGCGACGACGAGATTTGGGCGAAACTGCGCCCGGCGATGACCGACCCGCAACGGGTGCGACGGACTGATCCGGGACGTCCCGAGGTGTGCAACATTTATCAGTTGCACAAGGCGTTCAGCACACTCGACGTACAGGCGAATGTCGTGCAGCAGTGCACCACGGCAGGCTGGGGGTGCATTGATTGCAAGAAGGTGCTGTGGGGAAACATCGTGCAGGAGTTGACGCCCATTCGTCGTCGGGCGGAAGCGCTGGACGCCGAGCCTGAGCGTGTACTCGATGCGCTGGCCACCGGCGCGCGCGCGGCACGAGATATTGCGCAGGCAACGATGCGCGAGGTGCGTGATCGCATGGGTCTCGGTGCACTCAAGGTGCCAACCGCGTGACGTTGCGGCACCTGGTGGTCGACTTGATGAGTACGGTGCCGCACATGCGCCTGCCACTGTGGGTGGCCGACCATGTGCGCGCTCACGTGTTGGACGGCTGGCGGTTGACGGTGATTTCCAGTCCTTCGGTCTCGGTGGGGAGCGGAAGTAACGCCGTGAGCGACGAGGCGATGGCCGCTGTTGCCGACGCCGAGGCGTACTTCGGGTATGGCGTTCCGGAAGAGGTGATCGACGCGGCACCGTTCCTACGGTGGGCTCACAGTATGGCGGCAGGGGTGGGCGGATCGATCAGCCCCGCGCTGCGAGCGCGCGGTCTGATGTTCACCAACAGCGCCGCACAATATGCGGAAGGGATTGCCGACACCGTACTGGGCGGGGTCATCCATTTTCTCCGTGGATTTGATGTCGCGGTGCGGCAACAAGCGGCCAGCCGTTGGGACCAGGACACCTTTGCACTCGAGTCGACTCGGCTGCGTGAAGTGAACGAGTGCCGCATCTTGGTCGTCGGTGCCGGCGGCATCGGCAGCGCGGTGGCACGTCGGTTTTCGGCACTTGGGTGTACGTGCACCGGGATCAGGCGACGCCCCGAACTGGGACCGCTACCGGGGTTTCGCCGGGTGGCTGGGCCGGACGCGTTGGAGACCGAACTGCAGACGGCCGACGTCGTGGTGCTGTCGGCCCCGTCCACGGAATCGACGTTTCAGCTCCTTGACGGTCCTCGGCTGGCGTTGCTCCCGCCCGGGGCAATCGTCGTGAACGTAGCGCGCGGGTCCTTGATTTCGGAGGAGTCGCTGGTGGAGGCGTTGGATTCGGGTCGGATTCGAGGGGCGGTTCTGGACGTGTTTCGCACGGAACCGCTGCCACCCGACAGCCTGTGGTGGCAACATCCGCGGGTGCTGATCACGCCGCACGTCTCGGGCGTGTCGCCGCGTCGGCAATGGGAACGCGCGCTGGAGTTGTTCGACGACAATTGGCGGCGCTGGGTGGCGGGTGATCCGCTGCGCAATGTCGTGGACCTCGACGCCGGATACTGAGCGGATACCGGTCACAGGTTCCTTTGTGAGTACCAACCGAGGCACGGCGTGGCGATTGAACGAATCATCAAGGCGGCGGTAGAACGCGGCGCATCCGATGTCCACATCAAGGCGGACGATGTGGTGCGGGCGCGTATCGATGGCCGTTTGGTGGCACTCACGAAACAAACATTGACGGCCGAGCAAACTCGCGCCATTGCGCTGCACTTGATGGGCAGCGACGCCGAGCGTGCGTCGATTGATACGCTGCGCGATCATGACGCGAGTTGGGCGGCGCCCGGTGTCGGTCGCTTTCGCGTCAATATCCTGCGTCAGCGTGCCTCGCACTCCATCGTCATGCGCGTCATTCCGGAGAATGTGCCGACGTTCTCCTCGCTGAAACTGCCGCCAGTACTCGATCGCATTGCGCACACCGAACGCGGCATGGTGTTGGTGACTGGCGTGACCGGGTCGGGCAAAACGAGTACGATGGCTGCGCTCGTCAATGCGATCAATGCAACGTACGAGAAGCACATTCTCACGCTTGAAAATCCCATTGAGTTCGTTCACAGTGACCTGAAGAGTTCGGTCACGCAACGTGAGGTGGGCCTCGATACGGACAGCTTTCGCATGGGACTTCGCGCTGCGCTGCGCCAGGATCCTGATGTGATCCTGATTGGCGAAATGCGCGATCCGGAGACCATCGATACCGCCATGAAAGCGGCGGAAACCGGTCACCTGCTCATTTCGACACTGCACACCCCGGATGCGCACAGCACGATAATGCGCATTGTGGCGATGTTTCCGCCCGATGAGCAAACGGTGGTGCGCATTCGTCTCGCCGAAACGTTGCACGCCGTGGTCTCGCAGCGATTGCTGCCGCGGGCGAGTGCCCAAGGTCGCGCCGTGGCCGCCGAGGTGATGGTGGTGACGCCGACGATCCGTGATCTGATTGCGGAGAACCGCATCAGTGAGATCCGCAATTACATCGCGGATGGCGCGCAGTATGGTATGCAAACGTTTGACCAACATCTCACGGAGCTCGTAACGAGCGGAGAAGTGGCGTTTGAAGTGGCGCTGGCCGCCTCCACGCGCCCCGCCGACTTCGAGCTGGGATTCCGTATGGGCAAGGGACGAAAAACACCCATGAAAAACCGCGCAGTGCCAGGTGCTGCATCGGCGGCGGTGAGCAAAGCCGACGAGAACGCGCGAGCCGCCGGCCTGCCCTCGAATCCGCTGGGTACTGGAACCCTGTTGCCGCCCATGGCCACGAGCCCGACGTCGCATGTGGCCGTGACCAGCCCGAGCCCATTGGGGAAGGACGCGGTGTTCGGCTCGGGGTTTGAGAGTTTGTTTGGAGGGTGACCCAGGAGGAAGTCGGGAGTGGGACGTAAGAAGAAGAACAGAATAGGGAGGAGGGAGTAGGGGAACGGAGAGAGGACGTAGAGTGACGGGTTGCGTGGTGCTATTTTCCTGGTATGACAGCACTCACGTTGGGCGGGCTCATGGTTCCCGCCGTCTCGACCTTCGATACGCACGGCGAGCTTGATCGCGCGGCGTTCCAATTCAATCTCGACGCGCATCTGGCGCACGGTGTCGACGGCGTGCTCGTCGCCGGTTCCAGCGGTGAGTCGGCGCTTTTGGACGACGACGACCGGCGGGCGCTGCTGGGCTGGGCCCGCGAGCGTATTCCTGCCGATAAATGGATGCTCGCCGGTATCGGCTCGGAGAGCACGCGGCAAACCATATCCCGGGCGCACGACGCCCAGGCGGCCGGTGCGACGGCGGTGTTGGTTGTCTCGCCGCACTATTTCCTGAAGCGTATGACCGAGGCGGCGTTGTTGGCCCATTTTCGCGCCGTGGCCGACGCGAGTCCACTCCCGGTGATGCTGTACAACATTCCGGTGTACGCGCATGTCGTGTTGTCGCCGGCGTTGGTGCAGGAGATGTCACAGCACCCGAATGTCATCGGCATGAAGGACAGCGCGGGCAATCTGCCCATCTTGGCGCAGTATCTCGAAGCGCAGAGTCCCACGTTTCGTGTGATGACTGGCAGCGGTGCGACCGTTGTGCCGGCACTCAACGCCGGCGCGTCGGGTGCGATTCTGGCGCTCGCGCTGTATGCCGGACCTGCCGTACGACTGATGTTTGACGCTGCGCGCGCGGGTCGAGCCACCGACGCGGCCGCGATGCAGGTCGTTCTGGCGCCGATAGCGACCGAGATTGGCGGGGCACTGGGTCCGGCGGGCATCAAGGCCGCGATGGATTTGGTGGGGCTCCACGGCGGACCCACCCGAAGTCCGCTGTTGCCCGTTTCGTCTGACGAAGTGGCGACTATCCGCGCGCGGCTTGAATCGGCCGGAGTGCTACCGACGTAAGGACGGAATGGACATCTCCGTTGCACCGATGCTGGCGCTCGTTCTCCTCGGCGCCACCCTATTGCTTGGACTCGTGCTCGTCCCGCTGGGCCTGCCGGGCCTCTGGGTCATGTTGGGAGCCACCCTGTTGTATTGGGTGGTGCTACCGGAAGGCGGCGTTGGATTGGTGACGCTGATTTCGGCGAGCATAATTGTGATCATCGCTGAAGTACTGGAGTACACAATTGCCGGGCGATACACGCGAAAGTATGGCGGGTCATCTCGGGCCTCGTGGGGGGCGATCATCGGAGGAATCATTGGCGCGGTGGTGGGAGTGCCAATTCCGGTGGTGGGGTCGCTCGCCGGTGCCTTTGTG
>JANLVM010000381.1:0-2434 GCA_031364015.1 Gemmatimonadaceae bacterium | reverse complement strand
CTGCGCGCGTTTGAAATCAAATGGAAGGCGCGCCGAATCAGCGGGCGCGCATTTCACGACGCGTACGGCGTGGACGTTCAGTTGATTGAATCCGGTAATCCGTTCGTTGACGACGTGCTCGTGTAGACGCTCGGACCGCCTGGTACTGCCACTGCGTCTCGCGATAGTTGGTATGAAGCGGCGGTTGGCCTGATGCCGCCGAGATCAGGCTTCGGTTTGAAGAAAGAGACGCAGATAATTAGACAAGAACCCGTATCAATTCATCAATGAAGCGGCGTATCGCCACCGCTCCGCGATTGGCAGCGACAAGATCGTAGAAATTGGCGACAGTATGCCACCAAGTGGGGCAGCTACAACAATAAAGCGCGGCACATTCGGCTGAACACAGAGCGGGCCAAGACGCCGAAGGAACGCCGCGTTCTGGTCGACCCGTATACCATGGAGAACCCGCATCACGCACGAGCGCCACGCGTTCGCGCCCGAACACTGCGGGGATTCATCATGGGACTGTGAAGGTGGCCGAGATGACACCGAGCGTTGGCGTGGTGGTCGTGAACCGGAGCGTGTGCGGTCCACGGCCATCGATGCTCAGACTGGAAAACCTCGCCACGCCATTCGAGGCCGTCGCGGTCACGCTGCCCTCAAGCCTGCCGCTGCCACTCGCGATGGACGCCGTCACCACCTCGATGGCACCGCTCCCGGTCGTCACCACCAAGCCCGCATTGTCCAGAATGCGCACCACCGGCTGCGTGGTAAACACTTCTTCATCTGCCGCGCCCGCCGGCTGGGTTTGAACCACTAGGGACGCCGCGACCTGCGTGACGGTAAACGAGGTCGAGATCGCACTGGTCAAACCGGCCGACGTAAAGATCAGCGTATGAGCACCCGAGCCCGCAATCTGCAGGTTCGTAAACGTCGCGACCCCATTGACGGCATTCACGCTTGTCGTGCCGGTGAGCGCGCCGGTGCCACCCGCTATTCCGTGTCGGCACGATGCGGTTCTCCTCTCAAAATAGCCGAAGCAACCCCTCGAAAAGCGCAGTTTCTCGAGCCGCCTTGCAACGCCACGCGGCATGGAGTATGGTAGGAGTATGGCACGAACCATCAAGATGACGTTTACACTCGATGAGGCCACCTCGGTGCGAATCGATCGCACCGCGCTGCGCCTTGGTGTTCCCAAGAGCGCTGTGGTACGCGAGGCCGTCGCCGAGTATGCGGCGCGGGCAGGACGCACCAGCGAGGAAGATCGCATTCGGCTGCTGAGCGTATTTGACGATGTGCTGGCGCGAATTCCGCTTCGACCGCTGGATTTGGCAGACACGGAGCTCGCTGCCGTGCGCCAGGCGCGGCAATCGGGTGGCCGGCGAACTCCAGCACCGCGAAAGAGGTGATTCTCCTCGACACCTCCGTGCTCATCGATACGCTCACCGGCGGCCGACGCTCGGCTCCCGCACTTCGCCGGGCGATCGAGAGCGGCGAGCGAATCGCGCTCCCAACGTTGGTGCTGTATGAGTGGCAACGCGGACCGCGCCGCGACGAGGAATTGGCGGCGCAGGAGGCGCTTTGGCCGGGCGACAACGCGATCGCATTTGGGTCGAATGAGGCGGCGACAGCCGCGGCCTTGTATCAAACGGTTCGGGCTCCCCGTGGACGAGAGATCGATCTCGCCATTGCGGCGTGCGCGATCTGTTGGAGTGCGGAACTCTGGACATTGAACGTCAAGGATTTTCGCGATGTCCCCGGTTTGGCGATGTACAAGCCGGGCGTAGCGTGATAGCACAGTCCAGCATAGGCAGCGCGCGCCGCATTGATGGCCCTTAGCGCAGTTCGACCCCGCTCGACACGGTGGCGAGTCCATGGCCGACAAGCACATCGGAGCTGAGCGGTGGTAGGCCCCAAGCGCCGTGCGGTCGGCGCCAAGGCCGACGGCGGCATACTATGCGGACAATCCGTTTGACGCGCACAGCGGTCATTTTTTGCGGCACCCGCATCGCGTACATGATCAGCGAGTCAGGTGTCAGACTGGCAAACAGTCCGCGTGATCGACCCGGTGACGCCAGAACCTGCCCGATCACGCGCACACGCTCTCGATGCGCTCACGCCTCAACGCCTTGCCGAAATGGACCGGAAGCGCTGGCCGAATTGAACCGGACTGGCTGGCCGCTGGCGTGGGGGCTCGCCTGGCTGCACACCGTGCGCGACCAGGCGCTTTCTGTACAGATCATGACCGAGGTGCGCGCGTCGAGCTTCCTGCGGGTGAATGGGCCGCTATCGAATGTGCCGGAGTCCAACGTCGCACTAGAATCGGGCGCGCAGCTGCAGTCCAGTCCGTCCCGTACGATCGACGAGCGGTGCGATCGAAAAGTTCGCATCGCCTGGTGCGGGCGGCCCACTTGCACCACGCCGTTGCACAATCGACGCACCTCGTTGCGAT
>JANLVM010000345.1:0-2261 GCA_031364015.1 Gemmatimonadaceae bacterium | reverse complement strand
TAAAATCCTGAGACGCGCAAGCGTCGTGTGGGTTCGATTCCCACCCCCGGCACCACATGAAAGCCACGAAATGTTTGGAAGCTCAGGGTCGGACGGCTGGTACGGGGATTTTGGCGAAGAAGATATTGGGGTCGGGCTTACCGGACGCGACAAGCCGGTTGTCCGTCCACGCCAGATAAAACTGGCTGTCGTCCGCCACCATGAAATTGTAGCTCCCCATGTAACACGCGGAGGCCGCGCGCGGATCAAAATTCTCGGGAAATAGATCGGGAACGGGAAACGAGACGTCGGTGATCCTGAAGTTGCGGCTGAAGGAGGAGCCACCGTCGGTGGACACGGTCATGTATACGTCCATCAGCAGGTTCTGCTCGACCGCGCGCCGGTCATACCACGCCACACCCAGGGCGCCATTGGGTGCCACCGTGACGAACGGCAACCACTGATCGTTGCTCGTCTTGTCGTCATTGAGGCGGATCGGCTCGCTCCAACTCGCACCGCTGTCGCGGGACCGTACCAGGAACGCATCCGCCATGTCCGGCCCGGGGCCATCCGGGTCCGCGCTGAAGACGAGGTAGACGTTCCCCCTCGAGGCGCCCTCGCTTCTGTCGACGGCGATGATCGGGGCATTCGAGGCGCGGATGTTACCGTTCAGACCGCTCCGTGTTGTTTGAGGGCAGATACTCCTCGATCCGGGTCGATCACCGCTCGCGACCCGGCGTTCGGGCTCGAACGACAGGCCGCCGTCGGTCGATCGGCTCACGTAGATTTCGTCGGTATCCTGCCTGAGCCACGACACGAAGAGTTCTCCATCCGGCCCGACCGCGGGCATCGCGGCCTGGTTGTTCGGAAAGTGGCGAGGCGAAACGGGAATGGGCCTGGAGAAGGTGGTCCCACCATCGGTCGAGCGGGACAGCACGATCGTGAGCACGTTGGAGATCGCGCTGGTCCAGGTGAGGTAAACGTGGCCGTCGAACTGCCCGCCGGTGGCGTCGGTGGTCACGAAAGGCTTGTCTGAGATCCCGCCGAGTCCGAACGGCTGAACCGTGCGCTGAAAACTCACGCCATGGTCGGCCGACTTGTAAACCGTCACGCCAGAATAGTTCGCCAGGGGCGCGAATCGGCCGAAATAGAAATGCCCCGATCGATCGACAGCCAAGGTGGGATCGGCACCCCACGTCGTGCCGTCCAGCCCACCGCCATCAACGAAGCTCGCGCCGCCATCGGTGGAGTAGCCCCACCCGAGCCCGAAGCCAGTGCCAAATCGGACCTGAGCCGAATGTCCGGAGTCATTCCATGCGATCACGACGTTCGACCCGAATATGGCGATGGTCGGCTCCATCTGAGTGATGTACGGAAACTGGTCCGTGCTCGGGGCGTTGACCAGGATGTTTTGCGGAGGCACCTCCAACACGTCACTAGAATTACCTTCGCTGGGCCACCCGAAGAGGACGGCCACTGCGCCAACGACGGTCCCTGACGCGACCAATCTCCATTTAGCGAGGCTCATCATTAATAGGACTCATCGATCCTGAATTCACTACCGCTTTTGAACGACCAGCGCAAACGGCATATAGTAACGGCCCAAGCTGACTTTGCTGTTGCCGCCGCCGCCGTTCGGGACGTTCTGGTATAACTCGGCGATCGCGGTCGCAGCCGCCGTCATCTGACGAGCCGTGGCGGAAAGCCTCGTGACGGCGACGTTCTGTTCGAAATTAAGCTCGAAACCACCGGGCCCGGTGAAGTTGGTTGGGGTGCTGAAGACGAGCATGAGCGGCGTGCCGCCGGTGAGTGCAGAGCTCGCGAACATTTTGCTGGCCACGATCCGAACGTCCGGCACGACATTCGGGCCGCAGGTATTGAGCGAGCCGCCGGCGTAGGCGTCCTTGACGACGCCGCCGCAGGTCCCGGACACCGGCTGCGCGAAGTCGAGTGTGACCGCGCGCGGTGTCGGCGGCGTGCACCCGGACCTGATGCTCCTGAAGAAGAACTGACTCCCCGACACCCCGCTTTTTACACAATTGATCCCGTCGGCATACTGCGCGGTGTACGACTCGGTCAAGTCATCGCTGCGGATCCTGTCCGCCGTGCCATTCCGAAAAGAGTCATCCGCCGGCGCCGAAGTGCCGGCCCACACCCCCATCGCGAGGACCGTCCAAACGGCAGCTGTGAATGTGAGCACGCTGAAGCATTTGCGCATGTTGGTCACTCCTGAAGTCTCGCGAAACCGCGAGGGATGTAAGACGCCGCCTGATGCTTCTATA
>JANLVM010000343.1:0-3175 GCA_031364015.1 Gemmatimonadaceae bacterium | reverse complement strand
GAACCGAGGCGTTGCAGAACGGCAATCTGCTTGAGGCCCAACGCGCATTCGAATCCCTCTCCCCGGATCGCGGTCCGATGCGTGGTTGGGCGCCATATTGGGATGCGATAGGTACGGTGCGTCACCTGTTAGGGGACTACGCCAGAGAGCTCGACGCCGGCAAACGCGCCCGAGCCATCGATCCCGATCGCCCATACGCCCTTGGCTCGTCCGTCCGTGCCCTCGCAGCTATGGGCCGTGTGAACAGCGTAACCGCAGTTCTGGATGCGGCGGAGCGCATGCCCGCAGATCCATTCGGTGTGACTGCCGGAAGTCTCGCCCTTGAGGCTGCACTCGAGTTTCGGTCCCATGGCCACTTGAAGGACGCGAAAGACTTCGCGCAGCGAAGCCTGAATTGGTACGATGCGCACGGTGCCGACACGTCCAAGGTGACCGCCCAGCGCTGGCGGAGGGCAGTTGCGCTATATGAACTCAATCGGTGGACCGAGGCCCACGCAGTTGCCAGCGCACTCGTTGCCGAAGATAAATCGAATGCAGAGTACCTCGGAATGCTGGGAGCGACTGCCGCCCGATCTGGGAGTCGGCATGAAATCGCGGTGGCCAACGCTCAAATCGATCAGCTTCGAGGCAAGTATGGGCTCGGAGCCGCGTCGTTGGCCAAGGCCCGCATTGCGGCAATTCTCGGACTGCGGAACGAAGCTGTGATACTACTCCGCACCGCATTCTCCGAGGGAAAAGAATACGATCTCTGGTTGCACCGAGAGTCCGATTTCGCGACACTGCGCGGGTATCCGCCCTTCGAGGAGTTGCTCCGGACCAAGGACCGCTGACCGCAACCGTGCCCAAACCGACTGAACGCGCGTTGACAATTCAACCAGTCGAGTCCCGACAACCTTGGCGGCGCCGTCGTGTGAACCTGCTGCTCGGCATTCGCCCCGGCGCCGTGGCCGCCTTCAATCACTTCGTAGAACAGAGCTTTCGCTAGGGCGTCACTGGGGGCGCTGGGCGTGATGCACAGGAGGCTCCAGCGCCCTCGTACTCCTCGAGGATCGCCTTCGCGCTCTATAGTTGCTCCGCAGTCGATACCTAATGTGAAGCCGCACGCGCCGCCGATGTCAACTGCCTGCTGCGGCATCGGCATTATAGGGAGCCTCCACATAGGAGTCGAGTGTTGGTCTCGCCTCGTCGGGCGCGTCAGTTACCGAATGCGGTGGCACTGAGATAGCCGGTCGTTCCGTCCGCGAATTGCACGCGATACCAGTTGGCACTGGCGCCCATGATCTGCACGACGGAGGCGCGCGGAACCTGCTGGAGCGCGGGACTCGTGGCACTCGGCGCCCACCGCAGCGTCGCATTGTCAACGAGGGTGACACCGGCTCGCCCAAGGCGTGTCGTATCCGCGCGTACGACCGGCGTCTCGCTTAGCACTTGTCGGACATGCGCCAGCGGGTCGATCGGCCCCGCCCCGCGTCGGTAAATACCGAAGTGCAGGTGCGGTGCAGTGGTGCGCGCGTTTCCAGTGTTGCCGACGAATCCCAGCGTATCGCCAATGCGCACACGCTGTCCTTCGGTCACCACCGCCGAATCCAGGTGCGCGTAGTAGAGGGACTGCCGACGGCGTTCATCACCGAGCCACACCACCTTACCACCGAGGTTGCTGGGATCCGTGCTGCGCACGACGCCATCGGTTGACGCGATCACTGGCGTGCCGCGCGGCGCAAAGATGTCGATGCCGTGATGTGACCGACGCCCACCATCGCGCGCCATACCGAACACGCTTTGGATCGCGCGATTGCCGTGCCCCTCGACGGGAAAGGCGAGCGAGGGTTCGGCGCGCAGGATCAGCTCGAAGCGCCCGTCGCGCAACAATTCCGGCTGCAGTCGCACCACGTAGTTCCCATCGCGCGTTGCCTCGAACTGCAGGGTGAGGAACGCCGCGGCACTGTCCGGCCGCACCAACGTATCCGCGGTTGCCCGATGCACCAGCGAACGGGCCGAGTCGGGTTCGATCTCGAAGAGGTCGAGGAAAATAGCGGCACGCAGTCCGTCGGCCCGTACGGTGGCGACCAGCCGTTGTCCATCGCGGAGCGACACGCGATAGGCCACGGCGCGTGCTTCGCTGCGTGAGTAGGCACCGAGTTCACGCGATGGCAGGACGGCCGCCAGTGGCGCTCGCAGCGCACTGTCGCTAGCGACCAGCCACTCGCGACCCAACGCGGTCGACTCGAGCCCGGCATCGCGCAGCGCTTGCGCGTATCGACCGTGCGCGGTCGGTGGTACGCGACGAACCGCGTCAGGCAGGTTGCACGCGGCAAGCAGCAGCAGTGACGCGAGGACGCGAGTTCTCAAGGGCACGTGCCGTGATACCCACGCGGTACTCAATCGGCCGGCTCGGCGATCATGTAACACAGACCGTCCGGCGCGACCTCAAAGAACGCGCGGTACTGCCTGCCGTTGGCGCGACTGACCTTGATGGCGCCCGGCTCGTGCGCTTTACCCTTGATCTCCACATACGCTGCTTCAACGCTGTCCACTTCGAAGAAGCAGCCCTCTTGCTCGGGATCGCCCCCGTTCTCGGCCAGTCCAATCTGAATACCATCACGCTCCAGGATGACCAGCGCGTGTGGTAATGTGTGCCGCGACACGACGCGAAATCCGAACACGCGCTCGTAGTAGGGGATCGCGAGCTCCACGTCCCTGACCGGCAAGTTCAATGCATCATCGGCGTATGGAGACACGCTCTTGAACACGGCTTTCATCCTATCCCCCTGTGCATCGATCGTTCGTCAGTCGGCAAACCGACATGAACTTATGTCTTGCGCATCCAGACGTCACGTGAGCGGCCCAGCTTCGTCATCGAGCCGTGTCGCGTTCGACAGCCTTCTCTCCTTTGGGCAGAGTCCTCGCGAACTCGGGCGCGTCCTCTCTCGCGCGGTAGAACCACGATCATCGCGGTGCAGTTCGGCGAGGCACGGAGTGAGCAGGCGCCGCGTTCTGTGTGCGCATCCACTCGATGAGATCGAGTACCTCCCGCGTACTCCAGGTCCAGCAATACATTCCGGCCAGCTGTTCGGCGTTGCGAGCGACCGCATATCGACCAAGGCACAGTTGGGCCGTGCAGGTGCGGCCAGCGCCTACGCTAGGGCAGAACTGCCGCCGCCCCAATCGACGATGT
>JANLVM010000341.1:0-1595 GCA_031364015.1 Gemmatimonadaceae bacterium | reverse complement strand
CGAATGCGATGGTTGATCTCAGCACACCGGTATCCGCGATCGTGCGCGGCGTCCCTCCGTCGAGATCCACGACCTTTACGGCGCCCGTCACCAGGTCGACGAATCCGACGTGGTGTCCGTCGGGCGCGAAACGGGGAAACCCGGCCATCCTCGTCGAGGCGATCACCGTGGCCTGCAACTGGTCCGTCGAGCGAATCCGGAGTTCCGGGGGGTTAGGTGACCCCGAGGTACGAGCACTCTTGTACGCGCTGACCACGATCTTCGAACCATCCGGCGCGAATGCCAGATGGCCACCGCCTCCAAACGCTTCCAACTCGAGGCTGTCCGGCAATTCAATGTGCACGCGCAATACGCGCTGCTCACCGGCTGCCGGCCGTTGTACGAACGCCCAACCCGCGGCGAGCACGGCCACCGTCGCAATGGCCGTCGTTGCTATGGTGATGCGGTTCCACGTGCCCGAAGTGCGCGCGTCATTCGCCGCATGCGCGGCCGCGGTTGCATACGTACGATCCTGCAGCGCTTCCGACATCGCGGCCGCACTCGCGAACCGGTCCGCTGGCAGCTTCTGCAGCGCCGTAAGCACTGCCGCGTTCACGTTCGTCGGCACGGTGCTGCGCCGCACGCTCGGCGCTTCGACCACGCCGGTCAACACGCGCGCCACGATTGCCTGTGCCGTCGGCCCCGTGAACGGCGGTTCGCCCACGAGCATCTCGTACAACACACAGCCAAGCGCATACACATCCGCGCGCGCGTCAAGCGTGCGCTCCCCCATCGCCTGCTCGGGACTCATGTAGTGCGGCGTGCCGAGGCTCATGCCGGTCTCGGTCATGCGCGAGCCGCCAGTGGTGGCGGCAGCGAGCGCAATGCCGAAGTCGGCCACGAGCGCCTGGCCTTCGTGCAACAGGATGTTCTCGGGCTTGATGTCGCGGTGGATCACGCCCTTGCGGTGCGCGTAGTCGAGCGCGCTCGCGATCTCCCGCGTGATGCGCACAGCGTCGTCGATCGGCAGTTGCCGTTCGCGGTCCAGCCGGTCGCGCAGTGTCTCGCCCTCCACGAACGGCATCACATAGAATACCGTGCCGTCCACCTCACCGCTGTCGTGCAGCGGCAGGATGTGCGGATGCTGGAGGTTCGCGGTGGTTTCGATCTCCTTGAGGAACCGTTCGGCGCCAATGACGGCGGAGAGTTCCGGACGCAGCACCTTGAGCGCGACCTTGCGACGGTGCTTTACGTCTTCGGCGAGGTAGACGGTGGCCATGCCGCCGGCGCCGAGTTCGCGGTCGATGCGATATCGGCCGGCGAGGGCGGTGTTTAGACGGTCGGTCATCGTGGTCACTGACCCTTCGCGTCCTTCGCCCGGGACTTGAGCAGAGCCTTGAAATTGTGAATGACCACGATCTCGTCCCGCCGGTTCTCCACGCTGCGCATCATCAGGAACGACGCGCCGTCGGGCATCACGTCGTAGTCCGCGTGTCCAAACCCGGCCTGATAGTCGGCTGTGAAGAGTGTCTGGCGCGACATGACGCTGAAGGTCGGGTTCGTCGAAACGGTCGCCTCGCGGAACTGGTTCGCGGTCCAGTAGTAGATCTTGCGAC
>JANLVM010000302.1:0-2464 GCA_031364015.1 Gemmatimonadaceae bacterium | reverse complement strand
CGAGGGGCAGCAGCTGCTCACGAAGTTCGGCGTGACCGCGCGTTGGGACGCCGTGCAGAAGTCCCCGTACGCGATGTGGGAGAACGCGGGCGTGTTCGAGCATCTGTGGTTGGAAGACGTACGCGCGTTCGAGGCCAAACTGCAGTTGGTCAGGCAGTACAAGCTGCGCGGATATTCGGTCTGGTTGCTCGGGCTTGAGGATCCGCGCGTGTGGTCACTGCGGCATGCGGTGGCCAAATGAAGTACTTCAACTGCGGTTGGAGTACTCCAACTGCAGTTTCCCCCCTCCCCGTGAGCAGGATATGATGCGTCTCGTTTTTGTTTCGGTTTCGCTCGTGGTCGCTACGCTCGCGGCCCCCGCACTGGTGCAGGCGCAGGCACCTGACCGCCTCAACCCGATCATCGCGCTGCAGGAGAAGGGTCTGCCGATATTCGGCATTTCGCATCCCTCAATTGGACGCAGTGGTGGACGAGGACGCGGAGGTGCGCCTGCGGCTACCGATGCGCCGCCCGCGCCGCCACCACCGGTCATTGTGCTCAGCGACGTCGCGAAGGAGACCGTCGACTACAAGCGCGCTGACTACATGTATACCTCTGGTACGTCCGAAACATTTCTTCGCTACATGGAAGAAATCACGAAGGCGGGCGGATCGATGCGCACGCACCCATTCTCCGCGAAGATTGGCATATGGCATAGCAACCCGACCAACGTAAGCAACGCGATCATTCGTCAGCTCAACGCTGGACACGTTGGCGTTTCCATGGAGGCGGTCGAGTCGGCGCAGGAAGTTCGCGACGTGATCAAGGCGATGCGTTTTGCTTCGGTCGGTGGAACGCGTCCTGACACGGGACTGGCGGCGGCCGCCGCATACTGGGGACTTACGGTCGAGCAGTACAAACGCAAGGCCGACGTGTGGCCGATCAACAAGAGCGGTGAACTCCTGGTCACCGTAATTATCGAGAGCGTGGAAGGAATCGCCCGCGCGCGCGAAATCGCGGCGGAGCCTGGCGTGGGGCAGATTTTTGCGGGTTACGGAACCCTTGGAGGTGTGTTCCGCGGCGATCCGCCAGGGCGCGAAGCGGCGGCGGCGAAAATTCTGGCGGCGTGTAAGGAATTCAGGATCCCGTGCGGATTCCCGACCAATAATCCCGCCGAGATGGAGCAACGGATGAAGGAAGGTTGGACGGTGCACATCATGCAGCGACGGGACGAAGCCGGATTCGCCGCCGTGGAGACCGGGAGAAAACTGTCCGGTCGCTAGTCCTCGCTATGGCGCCGCAAATCGTCGCGGCGTCATCGGCGAGCCGGGCGTCGCTGTGTCGCCGCCTTCTCCACCAGGCGTCGCAATTCCTTGATGGGCTCCGGGCTGTCGTCCACCTGTAGTCGCAGCACGACGTCATTGTGCAACCACACGCCTCCATCCTTCTTCACGATCAGCATCGCAGCCGACTGCATGCCGCGCTTGTCACCGCCGGCCAGCTGGCCCGCCTCCAACGCCGCGAGTAGTCGCAGCGACAAATGTCCTTCGGTCGCTTCGAAGGCTTTGACCATCGAACTCACGACCTCGGCATTCGCCAGAATATTGCCCTGTGCCGAGCAGTATTTCCCCTGTTGATCACCCGCCCACTCGCTCGCCTTTGGACCGGTGTAGGCCGCGACATTCCCTTGCGCGTCGATGACGGCGAACTGGCGACCCAACTTGGTCCAGTCTGCGGGGCGCGGATCGGGATCGCCTTCCCAGATCTTCTTGATGATCTCCGCCGGCTTCATCCCTTGGCGCAACAGCGCGATCGCTTGTGGACCATAGCTCACATCGACGATGGCTTGCGTCGCGGCAACTCCCACACCCGCTTCGGCCCATAGCACACCGTTGCCAACCGAGAACACACGCGATTGAACGGCACCACCGACTTCGCCCGTGGCCGGGTCGTAGCCGAGGATGGAAAACGTGGCTACCGGGGGCCAGGGAAGCAGCGTGCTCGCTGATTTCCCGTCAGACTGGGCGCTCAACGTGAACGGCATCACGAAGAGCATCGCCACGAGCAGCGAACGATGGGCGCGGTGTGTACGTACAGGAGGAAGCATGGGTTTCGCTCGGGTTATGATCGGCAGGCAAGCGAGTGCTGGAAACTCGGTTGCCCGTGTATGCTGCAACGCCGCTGCGGCTGCGGCAATCCCCCCTCCTTCACTCCCGTCTCCCTGTCTCCTGGGGCCGCTGGACGGTCTACTCACCGAAGCGCCGTGGAGGCTAGCGATGCGCCGCAGGAGACATTTGACCTGTTTGACGGCGCCGAGATTGACGCGGGGCGCTACGCGTGGAACCGTGCCGAGCTGCAGTGAATGCGCGCGTGCGTTGGACCTCGTCACCGGGGTCGGACCTGTACCTGGTGTGGACCAGTCAGTGGCCGACCGATCTGCCTAACGGCATTCCGTGGCGAACTCCGACGCGCGGAACGCTCGTCG
>JANLVM010000284.1:0-6808 GCA_031364015.1 Gemmatimonadaceae bacterium | reverse complement strand
GTTGCATTGCGTCCCGGGGAGCGCCACTGGTCGCTGTTCACCGCGCTGTGCCGTGACGGCGACGCGCGTGGCAACCTGGTGGCCGACGCGTACCACGCGGCGCTGACGATTGAAGCCGGCGCGGAGTTCATCACCACCGATCGTGACTTCGCGCGATTTCCGGGCTTGCGATGGCGTCCGCCGTTCGCATGAGCGGCGGCGAGAAGAAGCAGTTGGGGTTGGCTTCGTGCCAGCCGCCAACGCCGCACCGAGCCGTCGATTGAGATCCTTGAGTTGCATGCGCGCGACCGAGCGCGCATCGGTCGGTGTGCCGTCGGCCGGTTGCATCAGGAGCCGTGACATCTGGTCGTGGTACGACCGTTGCAGTTCACGCCGCGTCGTCGACGTGTTGCGCGATGTCGAGCCCCATGACTCGGTCCAGATGAACTTCGTCAACGCCCCCATGAGATCGGGAATCGACACCATGCTTCCCGCCCCATACGTCATCTCGCGTCGCTGATTCGCGCCAGCCGGAACGGGTTGAGGAGTTGCGCCAAGGTCGACGCCTGAAAACCCAGCACCTGTTCATGCTAGGGGAAATCCAGACGACCGTCGTGTTGGTTCCCTTGTGCAGCCAACGATTGGAGCCGAGATCGGCGGAGGTCGTGCCGCACGCGCGTGATTCGGTGCCTGTGCGCATGGAAGTGGTGACGATGTTGCCGCGGTTCACCGCGAAGTTGTCGCATGCCAGAACTTTGCCGCTTCCATGGCCTTGTCATCACCATGTATCACAACGAGCATGGCGTACCGCACTTTCACGCGGTGTATGCCGAATACGAAGCGACCATCGAGATCGAAACTGAGCGTGTCCACGGGTCGCTTCCCAGGAAAGTTCTCGCGATGGCCCTTGAATGGTCGCGCCTTCATCGTGCAGAATTACTGGATAACTGGCACGGGGCACGTCGTGGCGCGCCTCTCAATCGCATCGATCCGCTGGAGTGAACGCATGGAATACAACGTGCTCGAAGCCCGCTACGTCTCCGGATTCACTATCTGGCTGCGATTTCGCGATGGTCGGTCCGGAGAAGTCGATCTGACGCACGCGATGAACGGGCCGGTGTTCGAACCGCTGCACGACGTCGAGTTCTTCCGGCAGTTCCGCGTGCATCCGGAATGGGAAACGCTCGTCTGGCCGAACGGCGCCGACATGGCGCCAGAATTCCTGTACGAGCACGTGCGCGTCGCTGCCTGATGCGAGCGTCGCGCCGCTATGCCAAAGACGCAAGGCGGAACCACTCCGCCTTGCGTCCTGATACCACAGCGACGTCGAGCTCGACAAGAAAGTCCGCCGATGCGTCTTGGGATCGGGCGAGATACCAATCGAACGCCTCCGCTATCTCGGCGCGAGCTTGAGCCCGGATGCGGAGGGCGGCTACTTAGCGAATCCGGGCCCGAAGCTCGTCGCGGAGGGCGGCCCAAGGAATGCCAGCGTCAGGATCGGCGTCGGCTTCCGTTTCGCGCCTGTCGAGATCGGCGGCGAGGGAAGGAGAGAGCGGCGCGGCGGCCGCCGGATCAAGACTGTCCCAGAGACGGCCGATAAGCGCGATACGCTCTTCTGCGGTGAGGGCTTCGAGAGTCTGCGACCGTTCAACCATAGATCAAGGATGCCGAAAATGCCCGTTCGCCGCAATGCCTGCCCAAGTGGCCATAGCGACCGCGATTCTGCTACGGCGCATTGGCCATTCCGCCCTGATGGCGTAGTTCGTTTCTATGAACAACAGCAACCACGCTGATATGACTGGGCTGCTGTCAAGAGGAACTTTCAGTAGGACATGTGTGGTGGTTAGTTGGTGGTGTCGCGTTGAAAGAGGCCACGGGTGCCGGCGGAATCTTCGACGATGAATCCTGCTGATATACGCCGGTCAACGTGTCGCCACGCCGGAGCGGCAAGAATTGGATTCGTCTGGAGCGCGCTCATTCTATATGGCGGGGATTCTGTCGTCAGGAACCGACCGCGTGCCGCTCTTTTTCACGATTGGCGAGATGGATGACAATCTGGCCGCGACGGTGGGTTTCAGTTTGCCCCTTCCGCTCAACGCGTCGCTGTTTGACATCGGATGGTTCAGGCTCGTGAGAGGCAACGGAACGAGCCGCCTGGGCCTTTCGTCGGTGTACACGACAACGACCAACGCGGCCGGCGTAACGTTTCACTTCGCGACACCGGCCAGCGCCAACGCCGAGATGTATTTCTGGATCGTGAAAGGCCTGTCGCACCAGTATGCGAACGGCACGAACTATCCCCTCAAATATGCAGACGTGTTTTGGGATTTCTTCGCGAAGCACAGCCGGTAGGGGCGCGTCACAGCGCGTTGCGCAGCCGCTCCGCCCAATCGTCCAACGTCTCGCGCGGAGGGTGGTCCGGGGGAGCCGGATACACCGCCAAGACGTCGTCGCCGACGTGCCGCGGATGCACATGAACGTGCAGGTGAGGCACCTCTTGATTGGCGCCCTCGCCCGCTGAGTGCCACACGCTCAGGCCATCGCTTGGGAATGCGTGATCGACTGCCCGAGCAATCCTGACGACGATCCTCATCACGGCCGCGGCAGTGTCCTCGTCGACGGAGCGAATGTCGGATACATGCCGGCGCGGAATGACCAGCACGTGACCGGGATGGAATTGTCGCAGGTCCAGGAATGCCATCGTGAGTTCGTCTTCAAACACGATACTTGCGGCCACCGCGCCCGAGGCGATCCTGCAGAAAATGCAGGTGCTGTGACCATCCCCGGATTCTCGAGGGGCGGCAGTTGGGGCGGCGTGGGTCATGCGGGTGAGTGTACGCTCGGCGCGTCCTCGGCGCACCTTGCCGAAGCGCTGTGCACGCCGCAACATCATGCCACCTCACCATCGGATCCCGCCACACGCGTCGCGCGCTCGGTGGGCGTTTTCGATCACTTCAACCCGTGTTCAGGAGATCTCTCATGCGCCTTCGCTTTCCTCTTGCCGCCGTAGCCGTCGGGCTTCTCGCGGCGTGCGGCGGTACAGGCGGCGACAAGCCGACGGATTCCACAACGGCTGCGTCAAGCACCGTCGCCGCGGTGCCAGCGGTATACACGATCGTCGCCAAAGACTTCTCATACGAGGCGCCGGACACGATCACGGCCGGCATGGTCACGCTTCGGCTGGTGAATCAGGGCCCGGAGTTGCATCACGTGCAGATACTCAAGCTCGATGACGGCAAGACCGCCGCCGATCTCGAGGCCGGCCTGAAGCAGATGAAGCCCGACTCGCCGCCGCCGCCCTGGGTGCACGAAGTGGCGGGACCCAACTCACCCGTGCCCGGTGGCGAACAGAGCGTTACGCAAGATCTCGCCCCCGGTAACTACGTCCTCATCTGCTTTATCCCCAGCGCCGACAAGGTGCCGCACGCGATGAAGGGCATGATGAAGGCTCTCACCATTGTGCCCGCAACGAGTGCCAATGCGGCCGCGCCGACGGCCGATATCACGGTGAAGATGACCGACTACGCGTGGACCGTGACGCCCGAGCTCACCGCTGGTGCGCACGTCCTCAAAATCGAAAACGAAGCGGCGCAGGCACATGAGCTGTTCATCGCGCAACTCGCACCGGGCAAGACGGTCGCCGATCTCGCCAAGTGGGTCGGTGAGATGAAGGGCCCTCCACCGGGCAAACCAATCGGCGGTATCACAGGCATGATGAAGGGCACGACGGTGTATGTACCCGTCAACCTCGAACCGGGCGAGTACGGGATGTATTGCTTCCTGCCCGACGCCAAGGACGGCAAGATGCACGTCGAGCACGGGATGATGAAACAGTTTTCGGTAAAATAGACGGCGAGTTCGTGTGCGTGGCGGCGGATAACGCTTGGTACTCCGCCGCCACGGACACCACTAATCTCCCGCGTCTATCCGGCTGTCGCCAGTGACCGCGTCCCTCGGGCAGCCGTCAGCGGACGTCAGTAGTACAGTCGCTCGATGCCGCTCACACCGTCGAAGCCAGCGTCGAAGCTCAGGAGGCGCTCAATTCCGTAGCGTTGCATGATCGCGACATGCACCGCGTCTCGCGCTGACAACGGCGAGAGACCCAGCAGTAGCGATTTCGCTCGCTGCATGTCGGCGACCTCAACGGGATACACGTGGTCGACGACATTCAGCAGCGCGTCGAACGCAGGCTGGATGGCGTCGCGCCGATTGATTGCCACGTACCGATGCAAGATCTCTTGCAGCGCTTCCGCATCGGACACGAGTCGCTCGCCGCGATTGATCAACTGCTCGAGCAGACGAACAGACGTGTCCTTGTGGGCATGCGCCGCGCCAACGAGGTACATCGGAACGTTCGAGTCGACGAAGATCATTGACCCGTCATTCGGGCCCGTCGGTCAGGTAGCCCGCCTCGATGTCCGTGAGCATCTGCGGCATGTCGGCGGTTGGGTACGCGCCGCGTGCGGCCTCGCGCACCGCGACCAACTTGCGGCGTGGATCGACATGCGATTCCTCGCGACGGGCCTTGCGCAGCGCCTGTCGCACCCACTCCGCCACGGTCATTCGATGGCGCTTCGCCACGCGTCGGATTTCGGCAAATTCATCGTCCTCGAGCAGGACCTGGAGGCGTGTACTCATGGCATGAGTATACTCAACTCATTGAATGAGTCAAGCTTGTGACATGTCTCCCGTGAGCCACGAGCCATCGCGTGAAGGCGGAAGCCACTCCATACTCAAGCATGCGCTCACGTTCTCGCCGGGCGATTCACACGTTCCGCCTCGGGTCGCTCGCGATGGCGGTGACTGGTGGTCGCGCCGGGCTTCATCGATCTGCACCAACACGCGCAGGATACTGTGAGATATCGGGTCGAGGTGCTGGATGGAACGACCACTGCGCTGGAACTTGAGGGCGGGACGGTCGATGTCGATCGCTGGTATGATGCACGCGCGGGCACATCGATCATCAATCACGGGGTGAGCATCGGACACGATCAAGTCCGAATGCAGGTGATGCACGATCCGGGGAAAGATACGCCGATAGGTCCGGCCAAATCGCGCGCCGGCACCGAACGACGCGGAGTCGGCCTATCGAAACTGCACGCGCACGACGCGCTGCACACCGTCCTCATCCTCTGCAACACCAAGTCCCGCCCGCCCGCGAACAGCCCAGAAGCGCATGGTCACGCCGACGGGCCATTGCATGATCGCACTCCATTGCCCGTTGCGCTCGTAGACGTCCGCTTCGCCGGGTTGTCCGTCCGCCACTGAACGCTCAACCCAGAGACGTCCGTCCAAGTCAAAGCCGAGCGCGTGCAGCGGAGCCTTTCGATTCGGAATCGTCAGCGCCAAGTTGGCGCGGGGCACGCCGGTGTTTTTTGCAATCGTGTTCAGCAACTCGTCGGTCGACGTACGCTCCTTGGCCGACAGCGCCGGCGCCGGAACTGCGGCACGTTGCACGAGCGCTCGGCGCCGTCCGTCCGCCGCTACCCACGCAACGGCGTAGTGCGAGCTCACCGCGTGCGCCATGTCCCCGTTGGCACCGTAGGCGTGAAGCTCGCTGGCGCCGTACGGTTGAGAATACGTGGCCACGCCGTTGCGAGTGGGAAACGTGACGCTACCCAGGCTGTCATCGGGAGGCTTGGGAACCGTGTCGCGATCCATCACCGTTCCGGTCAAGTCGACGTGAAGTCGCACGATTCGAAAGGTCTTTGTCGCGGAGTTGAACGCGGACTCAAGGTCGATGATGCGCCCCTTCGCGTCAAAGTCAACGCGATCTGCCGACCACACGCTGTTCGTGGCACCTCTGGTCGACCGCACGTAAGACGCGTCGGTCGCACCTAGCCGAAACACGCTATAGCGGTGGTTCCCGTTCTCCTTCACCCAGAGCATGCCGTCCCTCGCGATCGTGAGGCAACACGGACTATCCAGGTCACCGGGGCCCTTTCCCTTGCGACCGATGTTGTACAGATGGCGTCCGCTCGCGGAAAAAACGCGAATCGTGTGATCCTTGCGGTCAGCGACAATAATCCGGCCTTGCGCATCCATCGCGAGACCATCGATCACACCAAAGATGTACGCGTCACGCGACTCACTTGCCTCACCGATGCTGAGATCAATCGTTCCGCGGAGCCGCAGTGGCTCTGATGTCCGCGCAGGCGACTGCGCCTGAGCATCGCGCGCGTAGGTAACGCCAACAAACGCGAACAGCATGACAATTCGATTGAAGCGCATCGTGCCTCCATAAGATGATGGATCGGAGTGTCAGGGTTTCCCGACGCGATCAAATCGCAGATTCCGGACGATCTCGAAGTTGGGGAGCGCCGTTACCAGAAAATGGCTGGCAGACGCTGCGCCTCGGGGAAACGCTACGCCAATCGGTATGACGTCATTGTCGTGACGAAAGTTTCCCGTGAACCAGCCAGGAATCGTCGGAGCAAGCCGTGTGTCGGCTGCCCCCGGACGTCGAACTGCCAGCGCGCCGCGCGTGACAACGATTTCCCACATCGCACCAGCCTCCGCGCTGTAGTACGTACCAGTGAATATTTTACCAGGCGCCCTCTGCGCCGGCAGTGGCATCGCGGTGCACAGCGCGGCACCGCTAAGCGCGGCGTGAATGCTGCAATGACGCCAATGAAGGACCTCCATTTTCGATGGTCGGTGGCTGAGCGGCAGGTAAATACCTCAATGGCGCTCGGCGCCAGAGATTGTAACGCCAAGACAGCCGCACGCTCATGCTACCGTCCCAGGAGGTTAACATCCAACGGTTCGAGTTCGTCCAACGGGTGTCACCCACGCACACGAGACCATGTTACGAATTCCAACTTGCGAT
>JANLVM010000283.1:0-2485 GCA_031364015.1 Gemmatimonadaceae bacterium | reverse complement strand
GTGCAGTGGCGAATCGATGCGGCGGGATTTCGGATGAGGGCCCTTACCTATACGGGGCGGTTTGCCGAGGTGGACGCGGTGAACGGCCGACCTGCGGTGGAGTCACCCCCAAGAAGGCCGTTGCGCGAGAACGCGAAAGGTTGCAACGAAATAGCTTGCGGGATCGGTGTCAGAATCTCGCAGCGTCGAGAAGCTTCACGAAGTTGCGCTTGGGCTTGTGTCGCGCACGCACCGCCTCGACGTACGCCGCAAAGCCGGGTGAATCCTTGGACCGCTTCATGGCGCGCGCGATATCGCGCAGCAAGTCCACGGCTTCCCGATACGCGTCGTTGTGCTTTTGCCCCAGCGCCCGTTCAACGGCCTCTTGATACACCCGCACGGCGTCAGCAGGATGCGTGCGCTCCCTAAGCCGCGCCAGCTGCATCCACAGACTGGCGCTGCACCCCGTGGCCTCGGCCTCGCGCCAGGCCGCGTCGACGTCCTTCTCCCACAAAAAGATCCGAACGAGCAGCGACCCGTCCACGCGTGTGTCTCCGTAGGCCGGTCGGCGCTTCGCATCGTCACCGCGCGTCGCGATTCCCTCCCTCACGGTGGCAAGGGCCCTTTCGCGCCACACCGGCCACTTCCCGATGGGCTCGGCGTACTGGTGCAGCGCCGCGTAGTGCTCCAGCGTCGGCGAATCAGCGAAGACCGTCCACAGCAATGTCATCGCCTCGTCGTGCCGCTTGAGCCGCCGGTACTGCGCCGCCAGAAACGTGCGCAACTCGGAACTGGCGCGCTGCGGAAAATCCTTCACGCCCTTCTCCGCCCACTCCATCGCACGATCCTGCTGTCCGGCGCTCTTGTACAGCTGAGCAATCGTGAGATAGGCATACGCAGATGACAGATCGCGTTGCTTGACCGCGACCAGTGCCTCGAGATCCCCGGACATTGTTGCCAGCGATTCCATGATCGCGGTGATTTGGTATCGGGAGCTATGTCGGTTCCTGTCCCCCGCGTCTGCGCGAAGTACCGGTACCCGAGCCCACTCTGCTTCCGCCAGCGCGCGGTATGCCGCGAGTCCCTTCTTGCCCAGCACCTTCGCATAACGGACAACAGCCCCGTGGAAAATCTCCCATTCGCTCCGCAGCTCCCACTCAAACAGTGTTCGCGCGAGCGCCAATGGATCCGGCCGGGCGCGTTCGCAGGCGGCAAGATGCAAGGCATGCAGTCGGTCAAGAATCTCGCTCGTCCCGCCGTCGGAATCGTCCACCGACCCAATCGAGCGCTCCATTGAGGCCAGCGCGTACTCGACCAGCTCGACAACCGCCTGCGGATGTTTGTCCGTGAGCTCGGCAATCGACGTGATTACATCATCGACGCGCGCGAAGTAGCTGTAAGCCTCCCGATAGTCGACGAACTCCCCTGACTCGATGGCGTTGGAGATCGCCTGACGAAATGTGTCGAGATTCACCCCGTTTCTGGTCGACCGCGCAGTGTCCAGCAAGAGCTGTTGCCGCAACCCCTCGTCCGCCATCGCGTGCCGCATGAGTAGTTCGACCAGCGTGTCTTTGCGCTCTGCGGCAAGATGGGTGTGCACATCCTTCATGGTGAGTGGTCGTGTTCCGACACTGCGTTTTTTTGCCGTTTTCTGTAAGGCGGTGGCGCCCGTTGCCGCGGCACCTGCGGTTGGCGCCGCGCGTTCCAACCACGCGAGCCCCAGCGCGACGCAATGCTTGCAGCACGCGCCATCGTCGCCAACCGGGCAACTGCACGCGTATCGCACTTTCTTGCCTTCGACCCACAAGCTTGCGTGATAGCGCGCGCTACCCATCACGGTCGCCGTGATGTGCCCACGATCCTCCGCGATGTCATGCACACGACCCTCTGAGGCGTACATCTCGCCGCGTTCGTAGGCGCGATCGCCGGCGAGCACGCGCAACGCGTCGCGCGTGAGGACCGTAGCAGGCCGTTTGGCGTTGGTCACAACACAGAGCTTGGCGAATCGTACGCGGTGAGCGGCATCTCCTCCGGCGGGATGATCACAAGCTTGCCGTCTCGCATCGCGGCCGCCGACACGCCGAGCGCACGTTGAATCGCCAGCGCGCGCCGAACAGCCGCCGGCGACGTCGCGACCATCTCTTCGAGCGACGCCATCATCGGCTCGCGTGTCGACGCGCGCGTATCAGGCTCGGTTGATCGATTCGCTGGCTGGGCATCCATTGAGAATTGGTCTCCTTCCGGTGTGACGTACATCTGCTCTCGCGAGACTTCGCGCACACGACTCGAATGCGGCGGCTCCACAATGTTTGCCCAGCGCGCCGCGTCTGCAACCAGCGTCGGCGTGTCCGCGCCACCCGAAGCGATGCCCACGAGTCTCTGATCAGACGACGGGTCGAACACGCGCCACATCGACGCGCGCGGAAGATCGCCTCCGCAATTGCCAGCAGCGCGATTCGGCCGGCATCGAAGTTGGCGCTTGCCAGCGCGAATCCGCGAAGGCCAC
>JANLVM010000270.1:0-1780 GCA_031364015.1 Gemmatimonadaceae bacterium | reverse complement strand
CCATCGTCTGGTTGATTGGTCCGGCGCGATGGCTGGGACAGTGGGTGCTCAGCAACCCCACCGTGAATCCGCGCGCGGCAACGGACGACTGGCACACCTGCGTCGGGTTCCTGTTGCTTGCGGCCAGTAGCGCAGCAGTGTGGTCCTTGCTGGACCGCAAGCGCGGGAACTATCGAACGCTCCACGATTGGCTGCGCCTCGTCATGCGTTGGACGCTTGGCTTTGTCCTCGTCTGGTACGGGGTCATCAAGATTATCGGTGACCAATTCAACACGGGATCCCTGTCGCTGTACCGTCTGATGACGCCGGTGGGAGGTCTCTCGCCCGCGTCGCTGCTGTGGGTCACCATGACCTACGGTTCTGGCTATGTGGTCGGCGCGGGACTCGTGGAGCTGGTCGCAGGACTTCTGCTCTTCTCGCGGCGCACCGTGACGGCTGGCGAGTTGCTCGCGATCGGTGCGATGGGGAACGTCTTCCTCCTCAACGTCGTCTACGGGATCCACCTCAAGGCATTTTCGCTCCACCTGCTCCTCATGGCAGCATTCTTGGCCATTCCGAACGCGAGGCGCGTGTTCGATGCAGTTGTCCTTGGCCGAGGCGTTCCCGCAGTCACCCTACGACCGCTCGTCACCGACGTTCGCGTGCGCCGGCTCGGGTACCTCAGTGGGCTAGCGCTCGTGGGTCACGGATTGTACGTCGGGCTCAACCCCGTCGACCGGTACCGCGACAGACATCTTGATCAGGCGCTCATCTCTCCGCTTTACGGCGTATACGAAGTCGAGGCGTTCGCGCGCAATGGTCAGGAGGTACCTCCAACGTTGGGCGAAGCAACTCGCTGGCGGTACTTCCTGGTCGAGCGCACCGGATACGGGACAGCGTGGCTTATGTCGGATTCCGTCGCCGACTTTCTCACCTCGGTCGACACGAGCCGCGCGGTACTCCGGCTCTTCACTCCACCAGGGCGCGACACGGTCGATCACCTTCTGCTTGGAAGTTATGGGACGATCCCTCGGTACGATGCGCGCTACTGGTACGGCCAGTCGTATCAGGCGGCCTTGAAGGATGTCGCCAGCGCGGCCGGCGCTGAGTACGGGCGCTTGACCTACAAACGACTCCCGGCAGATCGTCTTGCGCTGAGCGGCCATCTCGGAAGTGACTCGGTGGCGATCACCCTGCGCCGACACGATCGGAACGAACTGTTCCTTTTCAAATGGCCCGTACGCTGGACGTACGATGAGGAATACTCGGCCACGAATGCGGAGACCCTAACGCCCTCTGCACCGTGGCGCGGACCCGCTCCGGTGCCGACGGCGCGACCGCACTGATCGTGACGTGCCAGCGTGTGGTTCTGTGGCAGAGGCATGCGGACCGACTCAGCGCGATCGGACTTGTCGGACCCGCGCCGTTCGGATAAGAGCGGAGCTCGGCGAATCGGGACACGCAGTCCCGCCTTCCTCACGCCCGCGTCCGGTGTTGTTGATCGACGCGGCGGTCTAGCGTGACGCTGCAGCTGACGAGCAGTCTCCGGATTGCGCGGCCTGCGGCCGCGCTCTCGATACCTCCGCTCGCAGTTGAGCTTCGCGTTAGGCTGATCATAGACTAAGTATGCGCAGCTGTAAGCGCATTCGACCGACCGGCGGTACAGCGACCGGGGGCCGCGTCGACGCGCGGCGCCGCCCATTGCGTGACGATGCGCCAATGGCGTATAGTGCCTCGTGGTCTTCGTCGAGACACCGCTGTTCACCGCGCGGGTGCGCGCCGTACTCGACGACGAGGCGTA
>JANLVM010000206.1:0-1772 GCA_031364015.1 Gemmatimonadaceae bacterium | reverse complement strand
CTGTGCACCAGCATCGACCCAGCGCAGGATGGTCTGCTTCTCGACATCGGACAGGCGCCGGTCATTGAGAAACGTGCCGCGCGGAGCCTCGGCGTGCCATGGCGGCATGAATCCGCTCTTCACGGCGTCCTTGATGTCGCCGACGTACTCCCTGGCGGTAGCGTAGTCGAGCAGCGAGAACGGGCCGAGGCCACCGGGCCGGTGACACGTCGTGCAGTTCTTGTAAAGAATCGGTGCCACGTCCTTCGTGAAGACAGGCGCCGCCGCCTGCGCAACCAGCGGTTCGTCATGTCGCATCGTGACAATGCCAACCAGCGCGACGCCGACGATGCCAGCCAGCTGCAGGATACGGGTCGTGCCGCGTCTCGCGCGGGTCGGTCGATCACGTCGGGCAATCTGTCTCTGCATCACTGGTTGCCTCTCGTTGTCAGGACGATGACTTGCTCGCATCATCTTACCTCGGCATCCGGAATCTGCGGCGGATGCTGCTGAAGCGCCAGCAAACCGGGCGTTGACGCCTCCTTGGCCATCCCGGCCTTCCGCGCCATGGGGATGACTCTCTCGCTCGGCGAGGCGGAAGCCATGCAACGGGCCCTCGATGGCTGACGTGGCCTCGCGGCTCGCGAGTTAGACGCTCCCGCTGACGAGCGGATTGACGACCGTCAGGAATCGAAATTGATGAAAGTCTGCGTCGGCGGTGCGGATTTCCGCGATGCCATGCTCGCGCATCAACACGACGGTGTGCAGATCATGCACGAGGTTGCCGCGAAGGCGAGGATGGCGTTCGCTGAGCTCGGCCAAGACATCCAAATGTCGATCAGTTGGACTGAGTACACCGACATTCGGACTGCGCACGAGTGACGCAATCCACTCCTTCGCCTGACGGAGCGACAATGGCCGACCAAACACCTTGTGGTGCGTGCTCACGCGGAGGAATTCGTAGACGATATTCCATGTCACGTACCACCGTCGGTCGTCGCGACGCCATGACTCGATGAGTTCGTACGCATGCGTATGCTCTTCGGCGTCGGGATTCACGGCGTAGAGCAGCAGGTTGGTGTCGACGACAAACACGGACTACGCGCCTTCCATGGCATCGTACAGCGCATTGCGGTCGGCGACATCGACCCGCGGCTTGCCCATCCGATGCGTGGGAAGCGGGGGAAGATCGACCGTCGGCGCAGCCTCCAGCCCGCGCGTGAGCGCCTCGGCCACGACCTGGGACAGCGTCGTGCCGCGTTCCGCCGCGCGTCGCTTGATGGTGCGGACCAAATTGTCAGGAAGCACAAGCGTAGTCTTCATACGGATAATCATACCACTGGTACGCATCTACGGAGGTCACGCCAGGGTCGGGCGCGATTCAGGATGTAGTGGTGAGCGTCCCGGCCGACGCTCTTGACCGACGTCAGGCTCCCCGAGAACGAGCGGGACGTGCCGTATCAGAGTTTGCCGAGGATGTATCCTCGCCGATCGACCTAAACAAATCGGGATACCCGGTACATGTTTCGCGGCGATGACCTCCCCGATTGACCGGCTCACCGCCGCCCTCGCCGGGCGCTACACCATCGAGCGCGAGCTCGGCCAGGGCGGCATGGCCACGGACTACGGAACGGATCTTTGGAGATGCTGAAGGGCCTCTGGGGCATCGGTCGCCTGGCCAAGCGTGGCTCCGGCGTCGCGCGGCAGGACCGTCGAAGCCCGCGCAAGACCCACGACCGCGATTGACTTTCCGACTCTTGGCGCCGACGCCTACGGGCGCGGCTTGATCGGCC
>JANLVM010000198.1:0-4753 GCA_031364015.1 Gemmatimonadaceae bacterium | reverse complement strand
AACAAATATTTACCACTAATGCAGGTTTTGTTATTATGCGCTTTATTGCTTTTGCATACACATATCATTATTTAAATTGGTTTTCAAAAACCTCTGTTCCCGGGATTGCGACGGGGGGGTGGTCGCGCTGGGGCCAGAGCTGTGGGGGGGCGGGTCTGGCGGCGGGCGTCTTGGGGTCAGACAGGGAGACGGGCCAATTGGTTTGGACCCCATCGCGGACACGCTGGCTACTCCGTTCGCACGATTGACAACCACAGCGTCCGAATCCCGAGCGGATCGAGCCAACGCTCGATGTAGTTCGTGTCGATGTCGTTGCTACGAAGACGGAACAGCGTCCGCACATCCTCGAGTTGCCGCGCCGATCCGCCAAGCTTGGCCCACTCGAGCTTGCTCAGGATCACATCCTCCACGGTCGCGACATGTATGGGCAGGCCAAAGAAGTCAGTGGCATGGCGTCGCTCAAGTTCGACCCGGCTGAACGGACGATCCTTCCGAACGATCAAGTCCGCTTTCCATCCCGATGCGGGATCGATCACATTGAACATCGTGCGATGATCCAACGCCTGATACGCGGCGTCGCGCGAAACATAGAGGTCGCGCGCCTCAATGAGGCTTACGAATGCCTCAAGCTGTTCCCTTGTGGGTTCGATGACGAAGTCGATGTCCATCGTGGCGCGGCTCGCGCCGTGAAATGCGCCTGCGACGGAACCCGTGAGCATGAACGGAATATGCGAGGCACGCAACGCATCGCATACTGTACGCAGGATCGCGTCGATGCTCACGCGCCGTCCAAACGCTTTGCGGCATGCGCGGGAATCAGTGGCTCACCCAACAGTAGTTCGACCAATTGCAGCGTGGTGAAGTCAGGGTGCCTCGTGCGCAGGGACGCCAGCGAGAGCGCGCGCATCCGCTCGCTCAGCAGCAGCGCCTCCCGCATCCGCTCGGCCGGCGCGGCGCGCAAGATCGCGGCGCGCACGATGGCGGCCGCTCCAGGCATCGTATCGTTCATGGCGGAAAGTTAGCAGACGGTTTGTGATGCCGCATTTGGTCCGAGCCAAGTGGTGTCGAGCACGGGGCCAGTCAGATCGGAGCGGGAAAGAGAGCGCGCGAGTCCTGCGAGTAGTCTGTCGCGTCATTTGACGCGATCGAGATCAAATCTGCGGCTCGGACACGGAATGCGATTGCCGAACGGCGCCGACCACGTCGCGCAACGCTCGAATGACGGCATCTGGACGGTCGAACTGGATGTAGCGCGACGCGTCGGCGAGCGTTTCATGCCGGCTGTTTGTCGACCAGCCGACCTGTTCGTTTTGCAGCAAGATCCACTCGGCCTGCATGCGCTGACTCTGCGCATCGACATGGCTTTCAGCGTCTCCGTGGAGCTGGGCGCGCCGGCCGTGAGCACAACGACGGGCCGACTGTCGAGTGCTCGAAACGCGCGCGTAGACGAGAAGATTTCCCGAACGCTTTTCACTTCCTCCACCATGGCCGGAAGCGAGACCGGCAGATACGCGCTGGAGACTCGCTGCACGACTCGAGGCGCATTGGCCGGCTCGGTGTTGGCCGGCAGAAGCCCCAAAGCTCCTGTCCGCGAAAGACTGGCGCCGAGCGAGGCGGGGCCGGTTGGCGGGAGCATTGAAGCGCCTGACGCCGCTTCCAACCGGGCGACTTGATCAGGGTGCGAAGCGTCGACGAACACGAGTCCAGCAACGTCAGCACTGTAGCGCTCGGTGAACTTCATCGCGTAGACGCCACCGATCGAATGGCCGACCAGCACGAACGGTGTTGTCTCGCCCGCGCGAGTCAGTGTCGCGCGAAGATCGCTCGCAACGTGCCTGACCAACGGTGCCATGGTAATTCCGGACGCTTACTCTGTTTGTGTTTCTCAATCGGCGCAGAGACCGGATCAAGATTCTGGCATGGGACCGCACAGGATTTTTGGCGGTCTACAACTAACCGTCTTCACACTGCACCTCCTCCCGTTCGATGTGAGGGTTCTGACGAGGGTTCTGACGCCGTCGTCTTGGTCCCCGCGCGATCGGTGAGCCGGTCCCATCGACGAGGGCAGATCTCTGCCCAAGGTGGGCAGGAGCCGGTTTGGGCGCACTCCGGGAAGGAACTGTTCTACCGCGTGGCGGGCACCACGAATTCGCAGATGGTCATGGACGTCACGACGGGAGCTTCGTTCGTTCCCGGCGCCCGTCGGACGCTGTTTCCACTGCAACGATACGCACTGAATACAGCGCACCAGCAACACGCGGTTTCGCCCGACATCCGTCGATTCCTGATGATTCGCGCTACCGAGTCCAACCGGCTCGACAACTTGGTCGCAGTGGAGACCTTCTTCGAAGTGCTGCGCGCAAAGGTGCCTCGCCGACAAGCGCAACAGGGAAGTTAAAGATTGGCCTGGAGACGATCTGGTTGGACGCGCTGACCGTAGCCTATTTCCCGACCGCCACCGTGTCCTGCTGGAGCTGCACCACGATCACTTCTATCGCCTTGGTGCCCGGATTGACATCGGCATGCAGCTGTCCTGGAGTGTCCTTCGGCAACCACATCGCCTTGCCGACGCGCAGATCGTACGTGTCCAACACCTTGCCATCCTTGTCCGTGACCTGCAGTTGCCCGTCGGTCAGCGCCACCAAGGCACGGCCGTGCTCATGGCGATGCAGAGCCAGTGGTGCGCCGGGCATGATGGTCGTCTTCCAGACTTTCAGCTGATCGTTCGTGAACTGTTCTTCGCGGCGTGATGTCTGTGTCTGCTGCTGGGCGTAGACCAGTCCGGCGCCAGCCGCGAAGGCGAACAGACTGCAGGCAGCAAGTAGAGTACGCGTCGGTGGCATTGAGGAACTCAGTCGGAAGGGAGCTATTCGGCGGGTCTTGGTGGAACATAAGGATCGCGCGCGCCGGCGGGCACGTTTGGAAACTGCGTGACGCTCTGGTTGAAATTCGCAACGAGCCCGTCAGATAAACTGAGCGCCCACGGGTTCGCGTCTTTGACGTGGTGAACTCGGCCTGCACCGGCACCCGTCTCTGCATACACGGTTGTATTTAATATATTTTGGCAGAAATCGATATTATCGGTTAAACGTAAGTTGCAATCATAAGAACTATCAATTATCGTTCGTTCTCAACCTGTAACGAGAACACGAGGATCACATGCCACGTGCCGTCGCCCCCGTACAACGCCCGTTACTGCACCCCGCTCCGCATGACACGACAGCTCGCGGCGCGGTAATCGCGACCGCCGCAGAGCTCGGCCAAGTTGTGCGATGGGTGCGAGGCGAGCGCCGAGTACCGCTGGAAGATGCGGCGGCGCGGTCGGGCGTCAGCCGCGACCTGCTCCGTGACTTGGAGCGCGCATCGCGCGGCGTCAATCTGACCCAAACCCTCAATGTGCTCGCGAGTTTCGGCGTTGATGTCGTGTTGGTCCCACGCGACCACTCGCTCACCCTGCGGGATCCGCGCGACCTGCCGACCACCGAGCCCACACCATGACCGCACCAACCACCGACCGCACGGCCGATCACCTCGCCGTGTACTTGGACGGGAGGCGCGTCGGGACGCTCACCAGCCCCGAGCACGTCGGCACCCTCGGCACCTTTTCTTACGACAACGCCGTTTTGGGCGACCACACGGCGGCGGTCAGCGTCCGCTTGCCCGTGCGCGCCAACCCCTACTCGGAGCACGAAGCGCTTCCGTGCTTCGAGAACCTCCTGCCCGATGGCGAACTCCGCGACCTCCTCGCCGCCAGCGTGCATCGCTCCTCGACGGATGTCGTCGGTCTGCTTGGAGTGTTCGGAGGGGAGTGCGCCGGCGCTCTGTCTATGTGGCCCAACGGCCAGACCCCACCCGACGTGCCGACGTACCGTCCGTGCACCGCAGCCGACGTCCGTGCCGCGTTCGCACCGTCGGCCTTGGTCAACGCCACCGACTTCGGGCAACCCAGCCGCGCGGACGATGCGGGCGGAACGGTGAGCGCCGGCCTGGCGGGCGTGCTCGCCCGCGCGCGCATGTCGATGAGTGGTGCGCAGGAGAAGTTGGCACTCTACCGCCGGCCGCAGAAGGGCACCGAGGCGTCTGGGTCCACCCCGGTCTATCGGCTACCGGTGGCGGGTGCCCCGAGCACGGTGCTCGTCAAGAAAGAGCGCTCCCGCTTCCCAGGGTTGCTCCAGAATGAGCTCGCCTCGATGGCGATGATGGCGTCCGTGGGTGTCCCTACTGCCCAGCACACCGTCTGCGCGCTCGATGCGGCCGTGTACGAAACGGCACGCTTCGACCGGGTGTGTCACCTCGACGGGAGCGTCTCGCGACTCCACGCCGAAGACGGCTGCCAACTGACGGGCAAACTCTCACGCGCGAAGTACGCGCAGACGGGCGGCCCGACGTACGCCGAGCTGACCGCCGCCTTGCGACGCTACGGGACCGACCCTGGCACCGACACTCCGCGGTTCTTTCGGTGGGCGGTGGCCAACGTTGCGCTCGGCAATCGCGACGCGCACGCGAAGAATATGAGCGTGCTCCGCACCGCCAACGGAGCGGTGCGTCTCGCACCCGCCTACGACGTCGTGTGCACGATGGCCTACAAGGGGCTGGACACGGTGCTCCCGCTGCTGTTCGGGGGTGCGCTGCACCTGGCGCAGCTCCATCCGGCAGCACTCGGGAAAGCGGCGCGCTCGTTCGGTCTCACACCGGCGCTCGCCAAGGACATAGCGGCCGATGTCTGCGACCGATTGGACGCCATGCGCGACGA
>JANLVM010000188.1:0-2430 GCA_031364015.1 Gemmatimonadaceae bacterium | reverse complement strand
CAGCCGTGTTGCACTCCTCCGATTCCATGTGCATCGGCACGCCCGTGAGCAACAGCTGTTTGGCGAGCGCCATGGCCAACTGATATGCGCGACGACTCTCCAGAATCGCGGTCACCAACGATCGCGTGCAAACGCCGGACGTCGTTTCAAGGGTCAGATCATTCTTGTACATGCGATGCTGTCTCCATGACATGCAGTCTTGATAGCTTCCAGTTCGCCACTCATCACGTGTGGTGAACGTGCGGTAAGATCGTGAACCCCGCCTCCGCGCACCATCGCACACGTGGTCGATCTTTGCCTCCCTCTTGCGAGCGACATGAGAGGCTCCCCCAAGCGCAACTGCGTGACCGCCATCACCACCAATCAGCAAGCCGACCACCACGGCGGAGGCCTATCGCGCGGTTGAGCGCGCGCTCGCATTGGCGAAAATCGCCACTTCGATGCGACGGTTCGTTTGACGACCCGCTTCCGTCTGGTTCGAGGCCAACGCCTCCAGTTCGCCCTTGCCCGTTGCCCGCAGTCGAGACGCGCCGACTCCTTGCGTGGCGAGATAGCGCGACGCGGAGTTCGCGCGCCGCATCGACAGGTCCTGATTGTACGCTGTGCTGCCGAGCGCGTCGGTATGCCCGACAATGAGCAACTCTGTCTTCGGATACTTGTTCAAGCTGGTCGCCAGGTTGCGCAGGTTCTGGCCGGATTCTGCGCGAATTGCGTCAGAGTCGAAGTCGTAGAGCAGCCCCGAGGCGAACGTCACCTGAATGCCCTCACCGACGCGCTCGATGGTCGCGCCGGGGATCTCGAGCTTCAGTTCCTTCGCCTGTTGATCCATCTGGTGTCCGATGATGGCACCGGCTGCTCCGCCAACGACCGCTCCGATAATCGCGCCCCGCGCCGTCGAACCGGTGTTGTTTCCGATGACTCCGCCCACCGCGCCACCGGCCGTGGCGCCTATCACCGCGCCCTTCTGCTTGCGGCTCATCGACGAGCAGCTGCTGGCGATGACCGCGAAGGACGCCAGTGAACACATCACGAGTACGGTGCGAGACGTCGCGGAGGTCAAGCGAGTGAACAGATTCAAATCGCGCATGATATTTCTCGACTAAGGCAAATTTAGGGGGTGCTCACGATTGACCGTGAGCGCTCAGATCGGGGTACGGCCCGCAGACACGCGCGGCTGTCCGGTAATCCAAATCCCCAGGTGCGCCAACGCGCGCGAAAGGGTTCGGGCCATGAGTCGGATCATCGGTACGCCTGAAGGCCGTGTGGCGTGCCACTGACGGGGTTCGCTCACGATGTCACGCTTTCCGACGCATGCCGGACGCGACCAGCACGAGACCGCCCACGACGGCAGCGCCAGCGACCCACGGTTCGATGGGCTGCCGCTCTTGAGCCGTCACTTTTAAATCTCCAACCTTGAGGACCTCTCGGTTGGTCGTGAAGCTCCCGCCCCGGTAAAACAGAAACGCGCCGACAGCAATCAGCACAATGCCGACTATAGTAGACATGCGCACAGAAACCCCCTGCGATGGTGAAATGATCAGACGCACAACCCAGGCAGGGAGGGTACGCCATACGGAACGGGCAAACCATCGCCCGTTTGGGCGCATTTTTCTCCTGCCCAGTGGGGAGGGCGGAAAAATGGTTCTTTTGGACGATGTCCGAGACCCGGCGAGTTCGACATACTCCGACGTTGATGAATGACAACGTTGTGTCGAGCCAGTTCGGACACCCCGCCGTCCGATGGACCGACACGCGTTCAATGACATCCCCCTATCCGAGTACTGCCCAAATGAACAGATCCGCTCAATTTCTCCTTGCCTTCGCCGCCGTCGTGTCGACCGCCGCTTGCAACAACAAGGATGACGCCACCATCGAGACCACCAGCAAAGGCGAGACCAATATGTCGGCCTCGGCCGACTCTGCCGAAGCCCGCGGTCATTCAATGGTCCGGGTCGTGAATGTCGGGAACAACGGTAAGGACGTCGCGCTACACCTCGGCGACCAGATGATCTTCGACAACGTGAAAGCGTCGTCGGTGACCGACTATCGCGAAGTGGACGCCAACCTCGCCCGATTCTCCGCGCGGGCGCACGGGGCTGACACGATGAGCCTGGCGCAGAACGATCAGATCCTCATGGATGGCAATCGTTACACGGTCTTCCTCATCGCCGAAGACCTCTCTCGCAACACGCTGCGCATCATCAATGACGAGGTGATTCCCGACAGCGGCAAGACGCGGCTTCGCGTGATACACGCCGCACCGGGCGGTCCGGAGCTGGATATCAAGATGGTCAACGGGACCGACAAGTTGTTCTCCGGTGTCAACTTCAAGAGCGAAGCTGGCTACAAGGACATTGAACCCGCCAAGGTCGCGTTCGAAGTGCGCGCGAAGGATGAAGCGAAGGTACTGCTGCGGATACCTGCGATAGA
>JANLVM010000167.1:0-2633 GCA_031364015.1 Gemmatimonadaceae bacterium | reverse complement strand
ATTAAAGTCCCCCCACTCGGCGAATCCATCGTCGAAGCCACCGTTTCTCGTTGGCTCAAGAAGGAGGGTGACGCCATTGCCGTCGGCGACACCCTTGTCGAGCTGGAGACGGACAAGATCACCGTGGAAGTGCCCGCGGTTGAAGCCGGTGTGCTGACCCGTCGACTCAAGCAGGAGGGCGACGTGGTGACGGTGGGGGAGAACCTCGGAGAAAGCAGTACTTCACCTGCAGTTGGGGGTACGGCAACTGCAGGTGGGGGTACTACAACTGCGGGTGGGGGTATTGCAACCGCAGTTGCTGGTCCCCCAACCGCAGTTGAAAAGGTATCCCCCGCTGCGGCGCGATTGGCGGCCGAAAGCGGTGTCAATCTCGCCGACGTGATCGGAACCGGCCGCGGCGGCGTGATCTCCAAGCCCGATGTGATTTCCGCGATGCAGACCACCCCAGCCGCAGTGGCCTTACCGCAGACTGCAGTGGCTGTACCAGCGACCGCAGTGGCTGTACCACCAACTGCAGTTGGTGAGTCCCGCGAAAAGATTACCACGCGGCGCCGTCGCATCGCCGAGAATTTGCTGCAGTCTCAGCATGCCACGGCGCATCTGACGACCTTCAATGAGATCGACATGAGTGCGATCTCGGCGTTGCGCGAACGACTGCGTGAGCGCGTTGAAAAGGAGCAGGGAGTGAAGCTGTCATTCATGCCGTTCTTTGCCAAGGCCGCGTGTCTTGCACTCAAGGCGTACCCCATTGTCAACGCGCACATCGATGGCGACACCATCGTCTACAAGCACTATGTCAATCTGGGAATCGCGGTAGCCAGTGATGGCGGACTGGTGGTTCCGAATGTCAAGGACGCCGACCGCAAAAGCGTCGTCGAGATTGGTAAAGACATCGGCGCGGTGGCCAAGCGCGCACGCGATAGCAAGCTGTCGATGGATGACCTTACTGGTGGAACGTTCACGATCACCAACGGCGGCGTGTTCGGTTCGCTGGTGTCGACGCCGATCATCAATTACCCGCAAGCCGGCATTCTGGGCCTGCACAAGATCCAGGACCGTCCGGTGGCCGTCGATGGTGCGGTCGTGATTCGACCCATGATGTATATTGCGTTGTCCTACGATCACCGTCTTATCGATGGTCAGCAGGCCGTCTTGTTTCTGGTTCGCGTGAAAGAGTTGATGGAAGATCCGGCAGCGATGCTGGTATACTGAAGCGCAACATTTCAACTATTGAGGAGATGGCATCATGTCGTACGTGAACGTTGAAGCCGAGCCAGCCACCGAGCTGTTTTACGTGGACATCGGCGAGGGGCAGCCGGTGGTGCTCATCCACGGATGGCCGCTCAGCCATCGCATGTGGGAGAGTCAGGTAAACGTGCTCGTGGACGCAGGCTATCGGTGCATCGCCTACGACCGTCGCGGCTTTGGCGATTCCGGTAAGCCCGAGGGCGGCTACGACTACGACACGTTCGCCTCGGACCTGAATGATCTGGTGCTCGCGCTCGACCTGTACGATGTCGTCCTCGTCGGTTTCTCGATGGGCGGTGGCGAAGTGGCGCGCTACATCGCCAAGTACGGCACCGAGCGCATCGCGAAGGCCGCGCTACTCGGCGCCGTGCCGCCCTTCCTGCTGCAGACCGACGACAACCCCGGCGGAGCGCCGCAAGCAGTGTTCGACGGGATGATCGCCGGCGTGAAGCACGATCGCATCGGCTTTCTCGACGGCTTCTTCCCGAATTTTTACAACAGCGATGCCACCTATCCCGGCGTGAGCCCCGATCTCATTCCGTACAGCAAGTCGATTGCGTGGCCAGCGTTGCCCCTGGCGACCCAGCAGTGCATCACCGCGTTCGGCACTACGGACTTTCGCGAAGACATGGCCGCGTTCGATGTGCCGACGTTGATCGTGCACGGTGACGCCGATCGCATCGTGCCGATCGACATCTCGGCGCGGAAGTCGGCGGAGCTCATCGCTGGCAGCCGGCTCGAGGTGCTTGCCGGTGCACCGCACGGATTTGCCGCGACGCACGCGGCGCAGTTGAATGCGCTGTTGCTGGAGTTTGTGAAACAGTAGGAAGTACGGAGACTTCCTACCCTGAATACCACGACGCCCCTCGCGGCAAGCCGCTCGGGACGTCGGGTGTCACCAGCACGCGTTTCAATGCGAAGATTGGCGCGGCCAGCGATGTTCATTCGCCAGTGGTATGGCACCTTGATGAGCCAGTGCCGTTCGCCTTTGGACGCGGCAGCGGCGGCGGAGGTAACGCCGCCTCGATGGATTGAAGCTACTCGGCCGGGAGCCGCTGTTGATGGCGCCGCGCGCGCCTTTGTGGCGTTGGTCGACGAGACGCGCGATCCCGTGTCGGGTCGGCTGGCACAGCTGTTCGTGGACGCGCGCGTGCGTGGCGACCGCTTGGTTGGCCGCTGGATCCGCCGAGACCACGACGGACAAATTCTCGCGAGGGGACAGCTGGCGGCGGACCGAGTATGAAGTCTTGAGTCTCCCGTCTCCCGTCTTCAGAACTCAGTACTAAGTTAAGGAATGTCCCTCCAGATCACCGACGTTCTCGTCCTCGGCGGCGGCCCTGGCGGCTACGTCGCGAGTATTCGCGCCGCGCAGTTGGGTCTCTCCG
>JANLVM010000118.1:0-2189 GCA_031364015.1 Gemmatimonadaceae bacterium | reverse complement strand
CAATTTTTGGCGACAGCTGCCGGAAGATGTTCATGCCGTTGTTACTCGCGTCGCGGAGGTCGCGGAATGGCGTGCGGACATAATCCCCGCGAACGGACGTCATGACCGCCAGATGGTCGTTCACCTGCAGATCTGCGTGTCCATACAACGCCGCGTCGTCTCCAGGTACACGCGCGTCTTCGCACAGTCCGCCCGCATCGCAGTCATCCGGCACGGCCGATCCCGCGTTGGGCTCAGCGAAGAGACGATACTTGACTGCAGACCGCGTGTATTCTGCGCCAATGGCGAGTGCGAGCCGAAGGTCCCGATACCGGGTGGTCCTCCCCAGCTCCCCCGACGCACCGGCCGACGCATTGGTGATGAACGCCCGCGAATTCGCGTCGCTCGCATTGACGTTGAACTGTTCGATGTCGTTGTGGCGTGCGAAGACGTTGCCGCGCAGTTCGACTCCTTTACCCGACTTCGTCGCTCGGAGAGCAACGTGCACGACCGCTGGCCTGGCGAAATCGCCGCCAGTATAGTTGCCGCGACGGTCCGCCCGAAGCCAACTCTCTGGTAACGAGCCCGCCTGGTAAATGCGACTGCCGCCAACCAGCAGGGAGAGTGCGGCATCGTGGGACGCACCGCGCCACCCGAGCGTCGAGAACAACTGGTTGATCGTAGCGTCCGATTGTACCTGATATCCATTTTCCCGTGATGTACTCAGCATCACGAGACCGTCCACCGCTCCACGCTTTCCCCCCGCTGTCACGTGCATGTCGAGACTGCCGAATGAGCCTATGCTCACTCTGGCTTCAGGTACACCGGGCGAATCGCCCCGCAGTGTGACGAGATTCAGCACGCCACCCAGACTATTCTTGCCATAACCTGCGGAGGCGCCCCGTGTCAGCTCGGCGCGCTCCACCACGGCAAACGGAATTAGCTCGAAGAAGAGCTCCTGCGCGTCCGGTTCGTTGATGCGAACGCCGTCCAGAAAGACACTGATTCCCTGTGCGACGCCCACCACGGGCGACAAGGAAAATCCGCGGATCTGAAGCGTGGGCTGCGCGCGCGCGCCCTGATCGTTGTAGGCGCTCACCCCAACAAGTCGCGAGAGCGCATCGCTGGCAGCAGCAACGCCTGCGGAGCCCGAACTTCGGCCAAAGACATCGGTCATTCCGGGTGCGCGTCGGTCCGTCGTCGCCGCCAGCCGAGTGCCCTTAACGATTGCCGGTGCGAGCCGCCGAATACTATCCGTGTGGGTCGTGTCGGCGCGCTGTGCACCCACCTCTCGTGCACAGAGCGTGCTGGACAGCACGAGGGCGATTCCAAGGCTGCATGTGCCACTCATGACGGCTGTGACGACCCCTGCCGCTTTCGTCATGCTACGGCCTCACCTGATGCGCCTCGCGCGTACTCGCGTCGCGCGTGCGTCGGTGATCCGCACCGAGCTCCTGCACCAACCCCGCCAGTCCTTCAGTCAAGTCGGGTAATGCCTCCTCGCGACGGCCTCGTCGTGCCACGATATCTCCCACCAGGCTGCGTGAGGAAAATATCAACCAATGCGTTGGCTTGAGATACCGGCGTCGAATCGTCAGCGCCTCGCGCGCGGCGACCTCTGCTTCGGCCAATCTGCCACTGTTGCTCAAACTCTTCGCCAACACCACGTACGTGGCACCGAGGTTCGCATCTCCATCCTCGAGGCCCTTGCCGCGGTACCCGATCACTTCGTTCAACGCGCGGATCGCGTCGGCATGTCGACCTTGATCCTCCCAGATCTCGGCGAGGGAACGCAGCGACGCGAGCGTTTCGGGATTGATTGTGACTTCCGAATCGGCCATGGGCGCAGGGTGAGAGCAACCCGAGTCTCGCTGCTGGCACTGCCGAGGTCAAGACTGTGACGATATCCATGAGAGTCCAGGCGCAACTCGCGACCGGACTGGCTCATGGATATCCCGCTCCGTGTCAGCTCGCGACAATCCAGGGGTTGATCAAAAGAGGGGTCGTGACTTTGCACGCGCTTGGCTTTTCGCTTGGGGTGCGTTGCCGCGCTGCAATCACGAAGCACATCACGATGGCGGGGCGAGAAGACTGACATACCCTGTGGCACTCGACGTATGTTCTCGACGGTTTGGTCGTGTATCTCACAACCCCCCGCCCATGCTCCGTCGACTCTCTGCTCTCGCGCTCTGCGTCTTGGCGTTCGCCAT
>JANLVM010000077.1:0-3963 GCA_031364015.1 Gemmatimonadaceae bacterium | reverse complement strand
GCCCACCGATCGCGCCGTGGTGTCGGTACGCCGAGCGTCCTTCCCGGCGAAGATGGCATCGGCGAGATACGACTGGCCGGCAAGGTGTTTTCCGGCTGCCGTCGCCGACCATGCCAGCCAAGTGCCAGTGGTCAGGGCCGTGGCGAGGCCGAGGACCATCATCCATCGCCATCTCCGTTGGAACGCCCAGAGAAGCAGGCCGGCCAGGATGAAGGTGATGCCGATCGGACGGGTGAGGGACGCGCCGATCAGCGCGGCAATGGCGATCGCCGCCGATTGTCTCGTCTGCTTGCGTCGCGTGAGTTCCCAGATCGCGAGCGCGGAGAGCGCCATGAACAGTGGCTCGCTGAGGAGCGATCCGGCGACAGACACCACGAGCGGATTGACGCTACTTGTTGCCACGACGAACCATGCGACGACCCGCGAGACGCGTCGCACGATCCCATACGTGAGGGCGAGCGCCGTCGCCGAGAGCATGGCATTCGCCGCAATGCCGAGGTCGAATCGGTCGAACGTGGTGACGCCGAGAAGGGAGAGGAGTGCGGGGTAGCCCGGCGGAAATTTGGTGTGCGGCGTGACCTCGACGAATTGTAGATTCTCGTAGGAGAGATGACGCAGGGACCGGGCGAGGAGCATGTACCAGGCTTGATCGTTCCCCGTCGTCATCGAAGGCACGCGGAGCGACCAGACCAGGACGATGTGGAGGGCGAGAATGGCCGCCACGGCCGTCGCCTCGGTTCGTCCCGCGACCGATCTTTCCTCGAAGCCGGACGGTGAGAGCGCTGTGAGGTTCGAGTGTACCACGGGGGCGACTTGATGGAACAAAACGACTGGACAGGTAAGATGGCATGACGGGCACGCAACGCACATCGTCACTCGACGTACTGGCGCTGGCGACGGTGATCGCTTGTCTCACGGGTCTCTTGCACAGCGTGGTGCTCTGGTGGCGCTTTGCCGTGGGGCGGGAGTTCGTCTGGCAGAGTCGCGATCACCTTTGGATGGCGCCGATTTCGTACCTCTTCTTTCTCCTTGTGCTGGCCGTCCCCGGTTACGCGGTCTCTCGCCTGGTGCAACGCCGACGACCCGATTTCGACGCGCGACGATGGCTCTCGGCGCTATTGATCCTCTCGGGCGCGCTGGCGGTCCTGCTGCTCTGGCCTCGCCTTCACCTTCTGGCGCAACTCTTCCTCGCCATGGGCGTCGCCGTGCGGGGCAGTGGCCCGCTCGCCCGCGTACGCGAGCGTACCATGTTCCGCGCCGCCATCGTTCTTGCCTCAGTCGTACTGCTTTCCGGGATTGGCAGCCGGGTGTGGCGCGGGGGCGTGGAGCGGCGTGCGCTTGCCCAGCTCGTCGCGGCGAGTGAGAGTGCACCTAACGTTCTGATGATCATTCTCGACACCGTCCGTGCGGCGAGCGTCAGTCTGCACGGGTATGGACAGCCGACGACCCCAGCGCTGCAAGCGTTAGGCGCCGAGGGGACGGTGTTCGACCGCGCCATCAGCGCCTCACCGTGGACGCTCCCCTCGCACGGCAGCATCTTCACCGGCCGGGACGCCGACATGCTCAACACCAGTTGGCGCGTTCCGCTCGATACGGTGTCGCCCACCATCGCCGAGCTCTTTCGGTCGCGGGGCTACGCGACCGCCGGATTCGTGGCGAACACCTACTACACGGGGTACGACTCCGGACTCAACCGCGGTTTTATTCGCTACGAAGACTATCGGACCACATTCAAGCAGATCGTTCGCTCGTCGACCTTTGCGCAGGTGCAACTGGTGGCCGAGTTGGGGGGGAGTCGCAGCTGGCGCCAGGCGTGGCTTGCGCTCAAGAAGTTCAACCTGACATCACCCGTCATGCCCGCCTCCCACCGGAAGAACGGCGCCATGGTCACCGACGATTTTCTGGCCTGGCAGGCCGAGTCGGGTGGCCGACCGTTCTTCGCCTTCGTGAACTACTTCGACGCCCATGAAGCGTACGCCCCGCCGGCGGAATACGACTCCCTCTTCGCCGTACCCACGCGCAAGCAGCGGCGCTACGAGGGAGCGATCCGCTATCTGGACGATCAGCTCCGTCGCATGTTCGATACGCTTAGGGTACGGGGAGTCCTCGACCAGACGATCGTCGTGGTGACGTCGGACCACGGCGAGCACTTCGGCGAACATGGGCGCTGGGGACATGGCAACACCATGTTCATGGAGCTGCTGCACGTGCCGCTGGTGGTGCGCTATCCGGCGCGCGTTCCACCCGGCGTTCGCGTGGACCAGCCTGTCGCGCTTCGCGATCTGGGCGCGACCCTCGTCGACCTGTCGGGGATGACGGGAGCGACCTTTCCGGGCACGTCGTGGTCGCGAGCGTGGAGCGGGTCCGTCGTGACGCCTGAGCAGGAGTCCATCGCGTCGTCTCTCTCAAGCTATGAAGACGCGTGGCTTCCGCTCGCGCGGCAGCGTACGATGCAATCCATCGTTGTCGGCGATTGGCACTGGATCAAGGCGATCGATGGTGCGGAGTTCTTGTTCGATTGGCGACGTGACCCCGGCGAGCGCCGGAACGTGTGGGGCGACGGGGAGATGCGCGCGCGGTTCGAGGCGATGCGCCAGGCGACGCAGAAGATGGCAACGCCGAAAGCGACGGACGAGAAACGCCTTCTTCGCCTTCGCCCTCATGCTAGCGCCCCTCACCGTATGCGCGCAGACCGCGCCCGCCTCGATCCCTCAAGTCACCGCAGCGGCCCGTCGCTGAATCTCGCGCTTTCAAAGCGCCCTACCGCAGCGGGGCACGACACGCGAGCGCTAAATCTTGGGCTAACCTTCAAGGTGCGATGACCGCTGGGGTGCTTGTGATGACACGGCCAACGATGCATCTCATGCTGTACGTACTGGCAGACAGGTCACCAATCACGAAGTTGCAGCTAACAGCGCTCCAAACGTCAACACCAGACCAACACCAGACCAACACCAGACCAACACGACATGCGCCCTCGACTCGGCGAAGTGACAATTGCATGACGGTGATGGTAGAAAGAGTCGCCGTCCGTAGTCGACCTCACAACGTCCGCCGCAAAGGCAACCCACTGCGCTACCAGAACACCTCGGCGCCGAACTCTTCTGCAAACACTGGGTCGAGGGTGACGACCGCGCAGTCGTGCGCCAGCGCCTGAGCCGCCAGCAATCGGTCGAACGGATCACGATGTGCGCTCGACAACTGTCCGGCTCGAACCGCTGCGCCAGCGTTGAGATCGAGCATGCGAAATCCGTCCGACTCGACGACGTACTGAAAATCCGCGAGTAGCGCAGGCGGTACGCGAAGCTTTCCAATACGGACCTTCGTCGCGATCTCGAATGCCGATACAACGCTGACAAAGATCGGTCGCGACAACGACGTCATCAGCGCCGCACGAACGCGGGAAGGCAGACGCGGACTGTCGGCGTGCCAGAAAATCAACGCCACCGTATCGAGCAACAATGGTTGCTCGTCGACTGCTACACCCCCCACTGGTCGGCCTCATCGTCCGACATCGGTGCGAAGGCGTCGTCGTCAAACGAGATCGCATCCTTGAAGCGTCCCGGCGTCGGCACAGGAAGGAACGGACGAAGCTCAGCCATCGGTCGTCCGTTGACACTGATCACGTACGCCTCTCCCGTCGCGGCGACTTCGCGCACCAACGCTGCGAGCCTGGCCTTTGCGTCTGAAATAGGGATGTTTGGCATGAGCACAGCTCTGGGTCTGTTGAGTAGGTCAGTATATATCGACCATTACGACCAGTCAACAGGTTTCTCCGCCTCACAGGGTGTCGACGTCGATCTCGTCTACCATTGCGGCCACCACCATCCGCGTTTGAGACTCGACAACTGCATTCGCGACCGCCGTCGCGGAGGGCGGGGGGTCGGTCACGCTCTCCGCGCCGTCGTGGGGAACGGAAACCGTGGGAATCGTCTCGGTGAGCGACAACGGAATAGTCACCGG
>JANLVM010000065.1:0-3789 GCA_031364015.1 Gemmatimonadaceae bacterium | reverse complement strand
GTGGCGAAGGCGCGATCGTCCTCAGGCACCCAGACGGCCGTGTGCACGTGGAGTGCGGCCACGTGAGCATGCTGGCGGCCTGGTCCTCGTCGAAGAGGGCCAAGCGCACGAACAGCCGGAGCACGGCGCGGCGGAAGGCCTCCGTCAAGCGGGCCGTGTCATGCGCAGGCCACGCGACGAATGTCCCGTCGGGCCGGAACCCGCCGTCGGTGACGAGCAGATGGAGGTGCGGATGCCAGTTCGCCCGCGAGCCGTGCGTCTGCAGGCAGGCCACCATGCCCACGGCGAGCTCGCGCTCGCCCGTCAGCGTACGGATGGCCGCCGTGACGGTGTGGGCGGCGACGCGGGCGATCTCACCGAGCAGGCGGCGACGATACAGGCAATAGCCGCGCAGCCGCTTTGGACTGGTGAGCACCACCTGCCGGTGCGGCACAGGTCCACCGATTCCAGTCCTGCCTGCTGCATCGCACGCTGCAAATTGGCCAGCGGTGCGCCGTAGTCGACACCGTTCACCACAATGGGCACCGTGAGGTCGACGGCGCTGGCTGAATTCTGGAAGAACCAACTGAAACGTCCTTGCGGTCCGTCAACGACAAACAGAAACGCACGGTTGCCGCCGCCGTTGGGAAAGTCTTCAGTCACGCCAGCACGGAGCCCACCGGTGGCCGGATCGGGACGCGGAACGTCGCTAAGTTCGACGGCGTTGTGCTGCTCCGGATTCGTGGCCGGGTCACCGCTGTGATTCCAGCGCACGACGTACATCGTGACGCCGTCGGCCAGCACGCGCTGCTCTCCACCGTTCACCACCGTGCACCGATTGGCAGGCACCGCCTCGGCGCGGATCTGGAAGCACGTGGTCTGACTGCCAATGATCGGTGCGCCGGTGAGTTTGGTCCACGTACCGGTGTCAAACGAATGGTCGAAGTGACTGTGCCCGGTGAGCAGCAGGTTCACGGCCGACGGGCCGCCCAGTGCGTTCATCACGCGTGTCACCGCAGCCACGTCGGGCGTGAACGAGCCGCTGGTGGTGGCATAGCCACCGCCGCCGCCGGAGAACGCGCCCTTCGGCAAGCGGGTGATGTAGCCGTCGGTGATGATGCGCAACGGGCCCAACTCGTAATACATGTTGGAGATCGACATCCACGTGATGTCGACATGATCGGGGCCAGATGTGCGGGCGGGTTGTGGCGCGGCGATCGAGGACCACGCGAAAATCAGCGTCGCAGTGCAGCAGATTGACCGGGTGCGGATAGACATGTCCCTCGGGGCTGTTCGGGGAATTGTGTGGATGAGAACAGAACGTCACCCGGCGGTCTCCAGCGGTCATCACCGCGCTGCCAATGCTTCCAATGGTGCAGGCCATTCCCGCGTTTGTCGAGGAGGCCCCTTGTTTCATCGACGATGTTGTTGAGCTGACGTTGGGATGCGTCCATGACCACGTTGGGAAATGGGGGGCAGCCCTCGCGCACCGCGTGCTCGCCCGGCATCTTGGTTTCCGTGACTACCACCAATTCTCCCCGCGTCGGACGTCGAGCCCGCAACCTCTCCATGTGCCTGCCACCTTCCCCGCGCTCTCGCAAGCGACTTGTCTCACGACGCGCGTTCGGCGTGCTCAGTGCCATGCTATGGCTCGCTGGATGTGCACGCGCACCGATGCCTCGTGCGATGGGCGCACCGGCGGTTGACCGACGGGTCATCAACCCACCGGGCATCACGCCGCTGGTTCCGGCCTACTCCGTGGCCATTCGCGCGTCCGATCAGGTGTTCGTATCGGGCATGACGGGAGTCAAGCCCGGAACACAGGATATCATTGACGGTGATGTGGCGGCGCAAACGCGACAGACGCTGGAGAACATCCGGACGTCGCTGCAGTCCGCAGGCGCCACCATGGCGGATGTCGTTGAATGCACGGTCTTCCTTACGAACATGGCCGATTACGCCGCGATGAACGGGGTCTACATCGAGTTCTTTCGTACTGATCCACCGGCGCGGGCCACGCTGTCCGTGACGGCGCTGCCCCGTCCTGCGGCGCGCGTCGAGATCAAGTGCAGCGCGATGATCCGTCGACAGTGAATGTCCGTGAGTGAATCTGAGTCGCTCGCGCGCGCGCTCGCCGACCGCTACGAACTCCTACGTGAACTCGGTCGCGGCGGTATGGCGATCGTGTATCTCGCACGTGACGTGCGCCATGCGCGACAGGTGGCTATCAAAGTGCTGCACCCGGAACTCGCAGCGGTGCTCGGCGCCGAGCGTTTTTTGGCGGAGATCACAACCACGGCGAACCTGCAGCATCCGCATATTTTGCCATTGTTTGATAGTGGAACGGCGGCTGGACAGCTGTTCTATGTAATGCCGTTTGTGGAAGGCGAAACGTTGCGGGCACGACTTGAGCGCGAAACCCAGTTGCCCATCAACGATGCCGTGCAACTCGCCCGTGAAATTGCTGACGCACTCCAGTACGCGCACGAGCGCGGCGTGATCCACCGGGATATCAAACCCGAGAACATCCTGCTGCAGGGTGGACACGCGCTGGTCGCCGACTTCGGTATCGCCCTCGCGGTGCAACAAGCCGGCGGACAGCGCATGACGCAAACGGGGCTCTCGCTCGGCACGCCGCAGTACATGAGTCCCGAGCAGGCCATGGGCGAGAAAACGGTCGACGCGCGCGCGGATATTTATGCACTTGGCGCGGTGTGCTACGAAATGCTCGCGGGTGAACCGCCGTTCACGGGACCCACGTCGCAAGCGATTGTCGCGAGGATACTGACGGCGGCGCCTGCACCGCTCTCTGCATCGCGCGCCACCGTGCCGGAACCGATTGAAGCCGCCGTGATGACGGCCCTGGCCAAGCTGCCGGCCGATCGCTTCGCGTCGGCGGCGGATTTTGCCGCAGCGCTTACCGGTATGAAGTCGGTGAGCATGCCCGTTGGTGCGCGGACATCGGCCGCAGTCGGCACCGCCGCTACTGCAACGAACGCGCCGCGCGTGCACTGGCGTGAGAGTGTGGCGTGGACGGTGGCCATCGTTGGTGTCGTCACGGCAATCTGGTTGGCCACGCGCACGCAAGCGGCGCCACTGCTCGGCCAGTTCGAGGTGGTGCTGCCGGACTCCATCGCACTGAGCAACCTGTCGGGCGGCAACCGCGTGGCCATCTCTCCCGATGGGTCTCTGCTGGCGTTCAGTGTCAGGACGAGCGGGTCGTCGCGCACCCTGTACCTCAGGAGTGCAGACAATTCCGTGTCCCATGTGGTCAAGGGCGCGGAAGGTATTGCGCTTCCCACCTTCTCGCCCGACAACAAGTGGCTGCTGTACAGCGTGCAACCTCAGCGGCTCATGAAGATCCCCGTTGGTGGCGGCACGCCGGTGACCGTGGCCAGTACGAGCGTTCGGGGGAGTTCCATCAGTGGCTCGAGCTGGGGAGACGACAACCGCATTGTCTACACAGACGGTTCGGAGCTCTGGATCACCAATGCCGACGGCGACACCCCACGCCTGTTGGCCGCACCAGACACCGCACGCGGCATCATGTCCATCGGGCAGCCCGAGATTCTGCCAGGAAGCACGCACGCCTTCGTGACGCTGCTTCGCGGAAAGTCCATGCTCGCCGACTCCGCCGAACTCGCGGTCGTCTCGCTGGCAGATGGATCCATCGCGCCACTCGGCGTGCGGGGGTTCGCGCCGCACTTCGCGGCCCCGGGCTGGGTCGTGTTCGGGCGGCCGGGAGACGTCGTGTTCGCGGCGCCGTACTCGCGGCGTCGTCGCTCCATCACTAGTCCGCCCGTTCGCATT
>JANLVM010000005.1:0-4450 GCA_031364015.1 Gemmatimonadaceae bacterium | reverse complement strand
CACGGAGGCGTGCTATTTGAGCGTCCACGGCGCAACTTGAGTTCTTGAGGTCCCCATGCAAAGTGCCCGCGTCCCGACTTCGCACGCTTCGTCATGCGCGATGGTGTGTGATCAGCATTGTCGGACGGGGCTCAGCAACATTGCTTTATTCAGGAGTTCTCCTCGGAATGCACACGATTATGAAACCGACAGGTCGGGAACATGAAATTCCATCTCAAGTTTGTCGTCGCCGTCGCGCTCGTACCGGGCCTGGCCGGAGCCGTCGGTGGCTCCCACTTTATGCCCACCGTGTCGGGAGTGTGCGGGCTGATCACCAGGCAGGAAGCCGCGGCAGCCCTCGGTGCGCCGGTGCCCGCCGGAACCGAAACGCCCATGAACTTTCCGCTTGAGAGCGGCGTGATCAAGATGGACGTTTGCTTTTACGGAACGGAGGTGCACGTCGCGCGATACGAGTTGGGAAGCGGCGCGCAGGCCCTCTTTGCCAAGTACCGGCAATCGCTTGCCACAAGCGACGGCTACCAGAACGTGAACGGTGTCGGCGATGAAGCATTTGCTGCCAAAGGCCAATTGTACGTCCGAAAGGGAGAGTTCGGAGTCAACGTCGATGTGGGACAGGCGCGAGGTGGCGGCGCCAAGGAGCTGCAGGCCGAGAAGGGGCTCGCGATCCTCGCGGTCGGACGTTTGTAGTCGACGCGCCTTGGTTATCGCAGTGTCTGCACCCTGAAGACCCGCAAAGAGGTCGAGTGCGCCATCTCGAGCGGCATCGCACGGAACACATCGGCTGGCTTCGTGCCGCGGTGCTCGGCGCAAACGATGGGCTCATCTCAACGGCAAGTCTCGTCGTCGGCGTCGCGGCCTCCGGCGCCGGACGTGTTATCGAGGTGCCGCTTGCGCCCATCACGAGGCTCCTCTTCGCCGTTTTTTTCGTCGTGCACGGGCTCATTTATCTGATGGCCACCGCGAAGGCATTCTGGGTCGCCGAGAGTCCGTTGCTGACGCACCCGATCAGGCGGCCGGCGCGACCGCACCGACAATAAACGGTAAAGCCGCTCGAAGGCGCGCGCATGTTTACACGCTGCAGCAGGCGCGGTACGTTTGCCTGGCACGTTCGCCGAAGGCTGTCCCCCGCCCCTCGCGCCAATGTCCGTCTCCCTTCGCGCTCGGCTTCAGACCTCCCTTGGCACCGCGTACACGCTTGAGCGCGAGCTTGGCGGCGGCGGGATGAGCCGCGTATTCGTCGCCGAAGAGCGCGCGCTCGGTCGTCGCGTGGTGGTGAAGGTCCTTCCGGAGGAACTGGCCGAGGGCGTGAGTGCCGATCGATTTCGCCGTGAGATCCAGCTCGCCGCGACACTGCAGCATCCGCATCTCGTCCCCTTGCTCACTGCTGGCATCGCCGACGGCCAGCTGTTTTACACGATGCCCTTGGTGGAAGGAGAGTCGCTGCGCGCTCGCATCGCGCGCGACGGACCGCTGCCGCTCGACGTAGGGCGCCGCATCTTGCGCGAGGTCGCGGATGCTCTGGCGTACGCGCACGCACACGGTGTGGTGCACCGCGACATCAAACCAGACAACGTGCTGCTGTCAAACGGACATGCGCTCGTGACCGACTTCGGCATTGCGAAGGCCGTGGCGATGTCGACGAAACGGGCCACGGGCGACACGCTGACTGCAGTCGGGGTCGCACTCGGGACGCCCATGTACATGGCACCCGAGCAGATTGCCGCCGACACCTCGGCGGATCACCGCGTAGACATCTACGCGTTCGGATGCCTCGCGTATGAGGTACTCACCGGTCGAACACCGTTTCACGGTCGGACGCAACAGGCATTGATTGCCGCGCACTTCACGGAACGTCCGGCAACAATCCTCTCGCTGCGGCGGGACATACCCGCACAACTTTCGGCGCTTGTTGCGAGATGCCTCGAGAAGGAAGCGGTGAACCGTCCCCAGAGCGCGGCGGCAGTACTGTCGGAGCTCGACATGATAGCCTCGGTGGCCACAGTATCGCGAAGCGCGGTGACGCGATCGAAGCCCGCGAGCATGGCGGCCATTGCGGCCGCGGCGGTCGTGGTCGTCGCGTTGTGCGTGGGTGCGTGGTGGCTGGTGACGCGAGGTGAGACGGCTACGAACGCGGACATCGTCGCGGTGTTGCCGTTTCGGGTGAGTGGCGCCGATGCGTCCCTGGCCTATCTGCACGAAGGGATGGTGGACCTGCTTGCGGCCAAGCTGACGGGCGAAGGTGGGCCGCGCGCAGTCGATCCGCGGGTGGCGGTGAATGCGTGGCGACGCGCTGGTGGTGGGGACGATGAGGAGGTGACGCCCGCAAAGGCGCTCCTGGTTGCCTCACGCATTGGCGCCGGAAAGTTGCTGCTCGGGACGGTGGTGGGCACGGCGCGGCAGATCACGATTTCCGTGACGCTGCAGGATGCGCCGGCTGGCCGCGAGCGGGGACGCGTGACAATCGAAGGCTCGCCGGATACCCTGCCAGCGCTCATCGATGCACTTACTACGCGACTATTGATTGTAAGCGCCAGTGAAGAACGCCGACTGACCAGCCGCACCACCGAGTCATTGCCGGCGCTACGCGCTTTTCTCGACGGCACGCGCGAGTACCGCCGCGGAAACTATGCCGCGTCGATCGAACACTTCTACACGGCAGTTGGCTACGACTCCACCTTTGCGCTAGCCGGGTTGTATGGCAGCTTTGCGTGCGGCTACGACGTTACCGGCGCGTGTGATGCCAGAGCGAGTCTACTCGCCATCGCGCGTTCGAGCGCGTCTCGCCTGAGTCCCCGGGATTCGACGCTGCTGCATTCGTTGAACCCGCGCTATCCAGAGCCCGCGCTACGCATGGAGCGCATCGAAGCCGGTGAACGCGCCGCTCGGCGGCTGGGTGACAGTCCCGATGCCTGGTTTGTCGTCGGCGACTACATCATGCATTTTGGCGGAGTAACGGATATGGTCGACCCACGGGCCCGCGCCGCTCTCGCCCTCGAGCATGCGGTAGCTCTTGACTCGACCTTTGCGCCCGCACTCGAACATCTGGTGCATCTGGCGCTGTCGCGAGGGGACACGACGGGAGCCACACGATACGGGGCGTTGTATCTCGTGCGGGACTCGCTCTCCGAAATCGCTCCCTCCATGCGCCTGCAGCTGGCGGAACTCGAGGGGAACAGGACAGCTCACACACGGCTGTCTGCGGCCATCGACACCATGCCGCTACTGAGTCAGAATTACGTGATTACGGGAGCGTCGTGGACGGGAAGGTGGACTTCAGACCAGGACCGCGCTCTCAAGGCGTTGCTGGCAAGACAAGGCCCGGCGGAGGAGCGGCAGAACGCACTTATACGATGGTTCAAGACGTCACTGAATCGAGGGCGACCGGCCGAATCGCTTCGTGCGTACCACGAACTCAAGCAACTCAGTGTGGGTGCGGCGCGTTGGGCCGACGAGAACCAGGTCTGGTCGGCGCTTTTCTGGGACGCCGATTCCTCTGCTGCGGCGCAGGCAGCGATGGCCATGGCAGAGGCGATCGATGCGCCACTCGACAGTGCGTCCCCGTTGCGCAGTAGTCAGCACCAGCAGGTGTGCATAGCCGGTGTCTGGCTCGCCGCGATGGATGACCGCGTACGCGCTCGGCGGGCCGTCGATCGACTGCGCGCACCGCCACTGCCGGGCGATACACGATTCAGGCAAGTCAGCAATGCAGAATGTGCCCTGATGATCGATGCCATGCTTGCCGTAAATATTCGGGCGCCAAACGCACGATCGATCGTCGCGTCGTTCGATTCGGTGCGCTCGCTCTCGCCTGCAACCGGACTTCTTGACGAAGGAACGATGATGCTGGCCCGCTTGTTCGAGTCGCTGGGCGATAGCCGCCGTGCCATGGAAGTCTCGGCGCGTCGCACGCACCATCCAGCATCGGGATACCAGGCGACCTCTTATCTCATGCAGGCTCGCAACGCAGCCCTGGTGGGTGAGCGTGATCAAGCCGTTGCGGCGTACCGGCGGTACCTGGCTTATCGGGCGTCGCCAGAGCCATCGATGATGGCGGAGGTGCAGCGCGTGAGAGCCGAACTCGCGCAGTTGGAGCGAGCGACGCGATGAACGCAGGAACGGGTGCGCATGGAAACATCGCTGTAACCTCGATCAACATCGGTTCGAGAATGGTGTTCCTGAATGGCGCGTCTGGGCCTTGCGCAAACGGCGTGAAGAAACTGTCCCAGTGTTATCGCGAACAGCTTTTGGCACGATGACTTGGCCTTTACTAATCAGTCTGGCGGATTCCGTGTTTGACCTCAGGTACGAGTAGAGTAAGACGATATGAATTGCGCGCCGCGCTGTCAGGCGAAGGACATCCTTGGGTCTCACGGCTGCAGCTTCACCAATGCCTTGTATGAGTCGACCCACAATCCATCGTTCACCGGCGTCACGAAACCGAATGACCAAT
>JANLVM010000963.1:0-3558 GCA_031364015.1 Gemmatimonadaceae bacterium | reverse complement strand
GGATACTCCCTCCGGTACGCCTCGAGTGCCCGACGCCAGGCGGACACATCACACGCGACGGTAGTGGCTACGGTGACCGCAAGCACCCAGCGGCGCGACAGCATGTACGCGGCGTCTCCGTCAGTCGCAGCCGGCGACCGCGCTTTCCCACTGCACGCGCCACCCGGTCGCGCCGCGCGTCAGCACCGCAGCGCCGAGCGCGACGCCATCGTCTCGGCCGAACAACAGATGCACATCCGGAGAGCGCCCCGCACGGAACGCCAACAGCGGTTCGGCGACGATCAGTTCGTCCTCATTCCCAGACGCACGCTCGTGCCAGGCGACGGTCCAGGTGCGCGCATCCGTCCCTGTTTGGTCGACGACAACCACGAGCCGCTCCTCTTTGGGCGCGTCTTCCTGATTCACCCGACGCGCCAACGTGGCGACAACAAATTCGGTGTCGAGGCCCCTGGTTCGCCACGCATGCAACACGACAAACGGCAGCCCACGAAACGTGGCAACCGTGTCATCCTTCAACCCGGACGCCAGGCGGGTGAGCTCAACGACAAGGCGCGCTGAATCACGCGCCGAAAGACCCTCGATGGAATCGAGCACAATCGGTGTGACGCGACGCGCGGCAAACGCGGATGTCCACTGCACGTTCGATGATTCCCCCGCGACGGTCAGCCGGGCGACCGGCCACACGGTGCAGCCTTGCTCGATGCGAGGCGCGCGCTCGACGGTGATTCGGGCGGTACCCACGCGGCCGCCCCGAGCGAACAACTCGAGCTGTCGGTCTCCCAAAACCGCTCCAAGCCCCACGGTATCGTTTACGGTGAGCTCCGTCGCTTCCGGACGCAAAAGCGAGCCGGCCGTCATGCCTCCGTCGACCGTAGGCAGCACCACAAACGACCCGGCATCGACATTCCAACCACTGGCGACTACGGCCGGCGAGGGCTCACTTCCCAAACTGTCCAGCGGCACCGCTCCAACGGAGTCGGTGACGCCTGGCGCCGGCGCACGATCGCAGCCAAGCACACTGCTGCTCAGGATCAGCAGCAGCGAACAAGTCCGTCGGGCGACGAATCGAACTACGTCACGTGACGTGCTGGACAGAAGCGTGGTCGGCACAGACAATAATCTGCCGTAGTTCCTCTCCCATTACGAGACTCTCCATGGCCTCTGGCCAAGCAGCTCCCCGCGGCTTCCTGAACGCCATTGGCCTTCATCGCCCCGAATTGCGTGCCTGGGCCATGTACGACTGGGCTGTGTCGTCGGTGCAGACAGTGATTTCCACGGCCGTCTTTCCGATTTTCTTCCTGGAAATCGCGGCTGACGGCCTGTCTCCGGCGCAGGGTACCCAGGCATGGAATATCGCCAACACGGTCGCCGCGCTGCTTATCGCCGTTCTAGCGCCAATTCTTGGTGCGATCGCCGACTATAAGGCGGCGAAGAAGCGCTTCCTGGTGGGCTTTATTCTGTTGGGTGTGACGGCCACCGCGACCATGTTCCTCATTCAGCATGGTCAGTTGCTGTTTGCGTCAATCCTGTTCGTTCTGTCGATGGTCGGCGCGAGCGGCAGCATGACGTTCTACGAGTCGCTGCTGCCGCACATCGCCGCCGATCATGAGATGGATCGGGTATCGACCGCTGGATACGCCTTGGGTTACATCGGTGGCGGTCTGTTGCTCGCGCTGAACTTGACATGGATCATGAACCCCGCCGCCTTTGGATTGCCCTTCGGTGATGACTTGACGCGCTCCGAAGCGACCCTCCCGACACGACTCGCGTTTCTGTCGGTTGTCGTGTGGTGGCTGCTGTTCTCCATTCCCGTGCTGCGGCGCGTACCCGAGCCACGGAGAACCATTGAACGGGACGAAACCACTACCACCAACCCCTTCGCGGTGGCCTTTACGCGACTAGGCGAGACACTGCGCGAGCTCCGGAGCTACAAACAAGCCGCGCTAGCCATGCTGGCGTTCACGATCTACAACGACGGCATCCAGGCGATCGTAAAGAATGCGGCCGTGTTTGGACGGGAAATCGGAATCGAACGGAAAGATCTGATTGCCGCGATCCTGCTCGTTCAGTTTATCGGCATTCCGTTTGCCTTTGGCTTTGGTGTTCTGGCAGGAAAACTCGGTACCAAGCGTACGATTTTTCTCGGACTCGTGGTCTACACCGGCATCTGCATCTTCGCCTACGGCATCGATTCCACACGCGAGTTCTACATTCTCGCGTGTCTGGTCGGGCTGGTGCAAGGCGGCACGCAGGCGCTCAGTCGGTCGCTGTTCGCGAACATGATTCCCAAGCACAAAAGTGGTGAGTTCTTCGGCTTTTTCTCTGTGTTCGAGAAATTCGGCGGCGTCTTCGGGCCGTTGGTGTTCGCGGTGGCCGTGGGGCAGAGCGGGAGTAGCCGAGTGGCGATTCTGTGGGTTATCGCATTCTTCGTGGTGGGCGGTGTGGTGTTGGCGTTCGTGAACGTACCCGAAGGAGAACGGGCGGCGCGCGCTGCCGACACGACGGTCACGACGATCTCCAGCTGACACTCGAGGCTCACACACTCACGCACCCACCGCGGAATTCTGCGTGCTGTACGATTCGCTCAGACTGATCGTCGGCATCGCGCTGCACTGGTACTATCGCTCGGTACGCGTCGCGAACCTGCAACGCATTCCTCGCGAAGGACCGGTGTTTCTGGCGGTGAATCATCCCAATTCACTTACCGATGCCATGGTGGTGTGGTGGGTCGCGCCGCGGCGCGTACGCTTCACCGCCAAGGCGACGCTCTTTGGAAATCCCATTGCGGCCCGCTGTCTGCGCGCCGTTGGCGTGGTGCCCCTGCGTCGTGCGGCCGACGAGACGGCGGGTCGGAGCGACGCGAACGACGCGATGCCCCATGCCGCACGCAACGCAACGTCGTTCTCAGCTGTCGCCGACGCGCTCGCTGAGCAGGCGTGCATCGTGGTCTTTCCTGAAGGCAAGACGCACGATGAGCCCAATCTGGCGCCCATTCGTACGGGGCTCGCACGCATGGCGTTGATGGCGCGCGACGAACGCAGCATACGTGGCATTCGCATTGTGCCGGTCGGACTGCTCTTCGAGCGCAAGGAGGAGCCGCGAACGCGCATTCTGTTGCAGGTGGGCGAGCCGATCGACGTAGACAGCATCGGTCAGGGACCTTCGACTGTCGCGACGCTCACGGAACTGATCGACCAGCGCCTCCGCGCCGTCACGCTCAACTTCGAGAACCGCGGTGACGCCGAGCGAATTCAATTGCTCGGCGAAACACTCGCGGCGCTGATTGAACCGCTGACCAGCGTCGACGAAGGCGCGCCTCCGCTGGCCCGCTCGCTGGCGCTGGTACGGCGCATCGAGCGCGCGCAGCACACATTGCGGGAGCGAAACGACGCCCCTACGAGCGCGCGCATCGACCTGTTTGAGCAACGTCTTCGAGCGTTTCGGGATCGACTCGCGCTCGAGCGCCTGGACGTGCACGATATCGCCGTAGATATCTCGGCGTCACTCGGCGCTCGCTTTGTGGTACGAGAAGTTGTCATTGCCGCGCTACTGATCCCC
>JANLVM010000959.1:0-7769 GCA_031364015.1 Gemmatimonadaceae bacterium | reverse complement strand
ATTTGTCGCTCAATATGCCCGACATGCCGGTGGCCGACCTGATCGTGGAAGCGAATGAGTTGGTGATCGGATCGCACGGGCGCGGCTTCTGGATCCTCGACAATATCGGACCGTTGCGTCAGGCGACACCCAAAATCCTTGCCGCTAGCGCGCATCTCTACACGCCGCCGGTCACAGTACGCTCCGGTGTGGGCGCCACGTTGGTGTACGATTTCAAGACCGCGCCAAAACGCGCGGTACTGGAATTTCTCGACTCTACTGGCGCGGTGCTGCGAAAGTTTGAAGCTGATACGCTCACGCCGGCGCAACGCGAAGCGGTACCGGCAGGCGGCGGACGTCGTGGCGGCGGACCGTCAATCCTTCCTGTCGCCGCTGGCATGAATCGCGTCACGTGGGACTTGCGCGTCGAACCAATTCCGAGCTTCCCTGGGATGGTTCTGTGGGGCGCCGGCACGAACGGTCCGGCCGTACCACCCGGCACGTACACGGCGCGCCTTATCGCCGATGGCGCAACGCTCACCGCACCGGTGGTGGTGAGGCGCAACCCCAGATTAACCGACGTGACCGATGCCGATTTGCGCGCACAGTACGCGTTTGGCAAGAAGGTGCGTGACAAAACCACGGAAGCGAACGAAGCGATCATCGCCATCCGACGCGTGAAATCACAGCTCGAACAGCGACTCACCAAGAGCAGCGACGCGGCGCTCAAATCCACTGGCGCCACACTCACAACCAACGCGTCGGGCGTCGAAGAAAGCGTGTACCAGGTGAAAAATCAGAGTGGGCAAGATCCACTCAATTTCCCCATCAAGGTCAACAATCGCCTGGCGAATTTGTTATCCATGTCGGAACGCGGCGACGGTCCTCCAGGAACATACATGCCGGAGATCCTCGATATTCTCACGAAGGAGCTCAACGGCTACAGCGCTCGACTGCAGACCGTGTGGAAGACCGACCTGGTAGCCGTGAACAAGGAACTCGCTCGGCTCAAGCTGCCACCGCTGGATCCTACCTGCGCCAAAGTGGATGGGTGCGTAGCGGTGCCGTGAGATAGAGACGGGAGACGGGAGACGGGAGACGGGAGACGGGAGACGGGAGACGGGAGACGCGCGAGCCGCAAATGCTCAGCGTCTCCCGTGCGCGGATCATCGGCGCCCGTCAGCGAGGACAACAAGTCCCGCGCCCACACCGAGCCCTACGCCGTCCCACACGAGATCCCGCCAACTCGGGTCACCGGGCCCACGCGCATCGTGCACTTCCTTGCCGATGCCCGCCGACATGGTGACAACGCTCGCGCCCACGAGCGCCGCGTTCGGACGTGCACCGGCAACTCGGAGCGCACCATACGCCGCGATCTGAATGGCCACCGACGCCAGGAAGTGCTTCCCTTTGTCGCGCGCCAGCCAGCGGTCGCGCGAAACGTTGATCGTGTCGGAGCGAGTCGCCGCGGACACTACTCGTGCCGTCAGGGCGGACCGCTGCGGCGCGCGCTGCGCCCTCGCCTCTCGAGCGTGCAACGTCAGCGCCAGCACGACGGCCAGTCCGACAAATGCCTGACGTGCCGAAGAGTATAGCATCGAAGACCCTGAAGTCTGATCAGTCGCGGTCGCGCGCCCACGCCAACGCTGCCCGCACCGCGCGGCGCCACCCACGATGCGCCGCGACGGCCGCATCTCGCCCTGCGCCCGGCGTGAATCGCGCAAACTTTCGAGACGCCAAAAACTCCGCACCATCACGCCACACACCCACCGTGAGCCCCGCCAGGCCGGCGGCGCCCAGCGCCGTCGTCTCCACAATGTCCGGTCGTTCCACCGGCACACCGAGCACGTCGGCCTGAAACTGCATGAGCCAGTCGTTGTTGGTCGCGCCACCATCAACGCGAAGTCGGTCAAACGGCACATTGCCGCTGCGACGCATGTCATCCAGGACGTCGTAGGTCGCGTAGGCCATGGCTTCGAGTGCGGCACGAGCGAAGTGCGCACGCGTTGTACCGCGAGTGAGTCCGACAATCGTGCCACGCGCGTTCGGCTCCCAATCTGGTGCACCCAATCCCACCAGTGCGGGTACGAAATACACCCCGTCGTTGCTGGGCAGCGAGCGCGCCATCGCCTCGGTCTCCGCCGCTGTCGCCACGATCCCCAAACCGTCCCGTAGCCACTGCACCGCCGCGCCGGCAATAAAGATGCTCGCTTCCAGGGCGTACACCGGTTGACCACGCTCGTCGCACGCGATCGTCGTGAGTAGTCCGCGACCAGCGACCGGGCGATGCGCGCCAGTGTTGAGCAGCAAGAACGCGCCGGTTCCGTACGTATTCTTTCCACCGCCAGCGTTCCATCCACCTTGACCAAAGAGCGCCGCCTGTTGGTCGCCAGCGACTCCCGTGATGGGGATGGAAAGGCCAATCGCCGCCGGGACCGTTACGCCGAAGTGTCCGCCCGATGGCAAGATGTTGGGCAACAGGGACCGCGGCACGCCGAACAACGCACACAGTTCGTCGTTCCAGTCGCGCGCATCGAGATCGTACAGCATCGTGCGCGACGCATTGGTATGATCGGTTGCATGCACCACACCGCCGGTCAGGTGCCACATCAACCAACTATCTATCGTACCCGCCGCCAGTTCCCCACGCATAACGCGCTCGCGCACGCCGGGACGCGCCAACAGCCACTCCAGTTTGGTGGCGCTGAAGTACGGATCGGTCACGAGACCCGTGCGCGACCCGATCATCGCGGCCTGAGGCGCCAACTCGGCACAACGTTCGGCGGTGCGTCGATCCTGCCACACGATCGCGTTGTGCACGGCGCGCCCGGTGGCGCGTTCCCACAGCACAATGGTCTCGCGCTGATTGGTGATACCCACGGCTACGGGTGTCACGCCGGCTTGCGCGATGGCCTCGCGCGCCGCGCTGAACGTGCGCTCAAGAATTTCATGCGGATCGTGTTCTACCCAACCGGGTGCTGGGTAGTGCTGCGTGATCTCGCGGTAGCCTCGACCCAGCACGCGCCCGTCCTGCGCGACGACCAGGCACGTCGAACCGGTGGTTCCTTGATCGATGGCGAGAATACAAGTCATGTCAGTGCTCTTTCGAATAGGTTGGCGCGATGGTTCTGGAATCGTTCAGTCGAAGGAAAACGGCGGCCCGATAAAACCGCGATCGGTGAGATACGCGGTGATCAAGGCGCGAGGCGTGACGTCGAACGCTGGGTTCCACGCCCCAACGCCCGCGGGCAACTCGTCCAATTCATCAGCGCTCCGATGCTCAATCTCAATCGCGTCTCCAGTGGGCGTCGCCGGATCGACGGTACTCCACGGCGCGGCCACGTAAAACGGCACACCGTGCGCACGCGCCGCGACCGCCACGGCATACGTGCCAATCTTGTTGGCGACGTCGCCATTGCGCGCAATACGATCCGCTCCCACGAGCACGAGATCAACATGGCCAGCCGCCAGCAATGCGGCCGCAGCCCCGTCGACCAACACGGTCACGGCAATGCCGGCACGTTGCAACTCCCACGCGGTGAGCCGAGCGCCTTGACGAAGCGGGCGTGTTTCATTGGCATAGACGTGCACGAGCCGTCCGCGCGCGTGCGCCGCATAGACGGGAGCCAACGCGGTGCCAATACCGGCAGTTGCCAGCGCCCCAGCATTGCAATGCGTCAGGACCCGCGCGCCATCGGCAATGAGGGGGAGTCCGTGTTGGCCGATGGCATCACACATCGCAATGTCTTCGCGCAGAATACAGTCGGCCTCATCGCGCAGCGCGCCAGGCAGTTCGTCATCGGGCACTCCAGCCGCGCGCGTCACCATCCGACGAACGGCCCAGCCAAGATTTACCGCCGTGGGTCGGGCGGCGGCAAGTTGCGACGCGAACTCAGTCAGCCGCGAGCGCAGGCTGGTCTCATGACGCCCGGCGTCGTTCTCCAGAGCGACTACCAAGCCCATCGCGGCCGCAACACCAATCGCCGGCGCTCCACGAATGGCCAGCGTTCGAATGGCGTTTACGACTTCGTCGAGCGTGCGCGCGTCGCACACGACCTCACGTGCCGGAAGGGCGCGCTGATCGAGGAAACGCAAGGCCCGGCGATCGGGCGACCACGCGACAGAAGGAACCGGAAGCACGGCGAGAACGTAGCTAGATTCTACGCGTCCCGCCGCTCGCGGCCGGAATTCGTCGCTCGCGGCGCCACCCTTGCCCTTCCCCTCCGATGGCTTACCAGTTCCTGACGTTTGCGGTGACAGATCGCATCGCCACGATCACCGTCAATCGCCCCGACAAGCTCAACGCGCTCAATGACGCGACGATTCATGAGCTCGGGACGGCAATCGATGAGGCGCGCCAGCGCGACGATGTCGGTGGCATCCTCCTCACGGGGGCGGGGCGCGCGTTCGTCGCTGGCGCCGATATCTCCGAGCTGGACGGCCAGACGCCACTTGCGGCGACGCATCGCGCGCGCGCCGGGCAGCAGATCTTTCGTCGATTTGAAACGAGCCCCAAGCCGGTTGTCGCCGCATTGAACGGTTTCGCGTTGGGCGGTGGTTGTGAACTCGCCATGGCCTGCCACGTGCGCATCGCCAGCGACCTGGCAAAGCTCGGACAGCCCGAGGTAAAGTTGGGGATTTTGCCAGGCTATGGCGGCACGCAGCGACTGCCTCGACTGGTGGGACGGGGCGCCGCGCTGCGACTGCTGCTCACGGGTGAGATGATCGGCGCTGCGGAAGCCTTTCGACTCGGATTGGTCGATCAGGTTGTGGCGCCAGACGTGCTTATTGAGACGGCGACCGCGTTGCTTCGCGCCATGATGGCCAACGCACCGCTCGCACTCGCCGGTTGCATCGAAGCGGTCGATCGCGGGCTCGCGATGCCGCTTGACGAAGCCTGCACCATCGAGTCGGATCATTTTGGACTGCTGTCGAGCACGAGTGACATGCGGGAAGGCATGCGCGCATTTCTCGAGAAACGTCCGCCTGTCTTCACGGGCCGCTGAGGGACATCGCATCGCGCACCGGTGTTTATGCTGACCCGTCTCGTCGCCCACGATTTTCGCAATTTCGCCTTGCTCGATGTGACGGTGCCCGCGCGGGGGCTCGTGATCGTCGGGGAGAATGGGCATGGCAAGACCAATCTGCTCGAGGCAGCGGCGTACCTCTCGTTGCTCCGCTCAATGCGTAGTGCGCGCGATGGCGACATGATTCGGTTTGGCGCGCCAGCGCTTCATGTGCGCGCCGAACTGACACCGCCTGCAGTCGCGCGGAGTGTGAGCGTCGGTTACGAGCGCAGCACGCGTCGGAAAAAAGCGACACTTGACGGCGTGGAGCAGCCCCGGCTGACCGCAGCATTGGGTGCATTGCCTTCGGTAGGATTTTCACCGGCCGATGTGGCACTGGTTGCGGGCAGCCCCAGTGAGCGTCGGCGCTACCTCGACGTGGCGCTGGCGCTTTCATCACGGGCCTATCTGTTGGCGCTACAGCAGTATCGCGCCGCACTACTCCGTCGCAACACCATCCTGCGTCAGGCGCAGCGCGAAGGCGGCGGCGCTCGCTCCTCTGGATTCGCTGAGCAGGTGTGTGTCTGGGAGCCAGCCCTTGCCGAACAGGGTGCTGTCGTCGCGGCCATGCGACAGCAGTTTGTGCGCGGTCATGTCGATCGTTTTTCACAACTCTCGGCAGCCATCGGCGAACGACTGTCGGTCACCATGCGATACACGGTGACGAGCGCCGGTGCTGGTGTGCGGACCGGTGAGGAGTCTGGCGGGAGTTCACTGACATCGCTGGCGGCGGGCTATCGCGACCACTTTACACGCGCGCTGGCGCAGCAGCGTCCCCAGGAGATGCGGCGCGGCATGACGCTGGTGGGACCACATCGTGATGAGCTGGCGCTGCTGCTGGATGGACGCGAGTTGCGCACGTTCGGGTCGGCGGGCCAGCAGCGAAGCGCCGCGATCGCGCTGCGGCTGCTTGAGCTGGCAACATTGCGCGACGCGATCGGCGGGACGCCGCTCTTGTTGCTCGATGATCCTTTCGCCGAGTTGGATCTCGGTCGCGCGAAACGTGTGCTGGCGCTGCTTGAGGATGCAGGAGTGGACCAGGTGTTGCTGGCCGTGCCGCGCATTGAGGACATTCCTGCGGCATTCACTCGACTCGAGCGACGTGTGATGTGCGATGGAGTGCTCTCATGAAGTGGAGTGCACGATGAGCGAAGGCAAGAAGCGCGCACCAGCGGCGCTCGGCGATGTATTGGCATCGGTGCTGCAAAAGGCCGGTCTCACCGACCGCGTGGCGCAGGCGGGCGTGATCCCCGAGTGGCCGCGCCTTGTGGGCGGACAGATTGCATCAGTGACCGAGCCCATTGGATTGAGCCAGGATGGGACGCTGCTGGTGATGGTCACCACGCACGCGTGGATGCAGGAGCTGACATTGCTCGAACCCGAACTGCTCAAGTCATTGAACCGCGATGCGACGCGACCGCCGGTGATGAAACTGCGCTGGATTCCGAGAAGGCAGTAACTGCGGTTGAAGTACCACCACTGCAGTTGTGGTAACCTGTTGTAGAATATGGACTTACAATTGTCTCTCCGGGTTGCTTGCGGCTGCGTTTTGGGGTATATTTCGGGGTTGTGATTGCGACGCAGTTTCGGGGGTCTCCCGTCGGCGCGTTTCTCCTGAATTCTTTGTACGAACTACCTCCCCATGGCCACACAGGACGCCAGTAACAACCCGCAGCCCGGTAACGGCTACGATGCCGATAGCATCACCGTTCTGAAGGGTCTTGAGGCCGTACGGAAGCGCCCCGGCATGTACATCGGATCGACGGCGTCGCGCGGACTGCACCACTTGGTGTACGAAGTCGTGGACAACTCGATTGACGAGGCGCTCGCGGGGTTTGCCAGCCGGATCGATGTCACCATCCATCTCGACGACTCGATCACCGTCGAGGATAATGGGCGCGGTATTCCGGTGGACATGCATCCTATCGAGAAACTGCCGGGTGTCGAGCTGGCGATGACGGTGCTGCATGCGGGCGGCAAGTTCGACAAGAACTCGTACAAGGTGTCGGGCGGTCTGCACGGCGTGGGTGTGTCGGTGGTCAATGCGCTCTCGCTTGAGCTCAAGGTGTGGATCAAGCGCGATGGCAAGCTGCACTACATGGACTTCCGTCGCGGCATCACCAGTACGCAATTGAAGCAGATGGGTACCGTGGGTGCCAAGGAAACCGGCACGAAAGTGTGGTTCAAGCCCGATATCGAAATCTTTTCGGAGACCACGCGCTACGATTGGTCTACACTGGCCAGTCGGCTACGCGAGCTGTCGTTCCTCAACAAAGGGATTGAGATCACCCTTCGCGACGAGCGCGTGGGCGAGCAGCGAGAGGACGTGTTCCTGGCGCGGGGCGGACTCCGCGAGTTCGTAACATTTCTGAATAGTCACAAGAAAGCGCTGCATCCGGATGTCGTGTACATCGAGACCGACAAGGACGACGTCGGGATTGAGATGGCACTCCAGTACAACGACAGTTACGCCGACACCGTGTTTTCCTTCGTCAACAATATCAACACCCACGAAGGCGGCACGCATCTCACGGGCTTCAAGAGCGCGCTCACGTCCGTCATCAACAAGTACATCGAGAAGTCCAGCAACCTGTCCAAGAAGGACAAGGAAGTCCGGCTCTCTGGTGACGACGTGCGCGAAGGGCTCACGGCCGTGTTGTCGGTCAAGGTGCGCGAACCCCAGTTCGAAGGGCAGACCAAGACCAAACTGGGCAACTCGGAAGT
>JANLVM010000924.1:0-3822 GCA_031364015.1 Gemmatimonadaceae bacterium | reverse complement strand
CTGGCGACCGCCGCGGGAGCGCTGGTGATGTTCACGTCAATCGGCGCCGATCACGGACTGGTTGGGTGGATATTGGCACTACTGCTGGGAGGTGGCCTGTCAGGCGCGGTGCAGCTCACGACGGTGAAAGCGCGGGTGATATCGACCGGTACGACCGCTGGGATCGCCAATCCGTTGGTGGCGACTGGCGAACTGATCGGGTCGGCAGGGTTAAGTGCGCTGGCACTACTGCTTCCCGCGCTCGCGGTTTTGGTATCCGTCGTTTTGCTGGTCGTTCTGTGGCGGACAACCCGATGGGTGCGTCGGAAACGAGTGGCGCGGATGGCTCCGATGCCCTAGGATGCTAGTATCGGCGTATTCGCGCCGCTTCGTTCCGATATGAGGTGTCTATGTCGCAATTGGTGAAGTCTATTGTCTTGTTTACGCTGGTTTCGTCTGTAGCGGCCTGTGCCACCAATCCCGTTAGCGGTCGCCGAGAGCTCTCACTGATCTCGCAGGACCAAGAGATTCAGATGGGCCGCGAAGCATCGCAGCGTGATGTGCAGCGCGTGGGCGCGTTAGCGACCGGCGAGGCGCAGGCCCTGGTGAAGCGAATCGGCACACAAATCGCTGCCAAGTCAGAGCGACCCAGCTTGCCGTGGGAGTTTCACCTGCTTGACGATGCTGCGGTGAATGCGTTCGCCTATCCGGGCGGATTCATTTTCGTCACGCGCGGTCTTTTGGCGCACTTGAACAGCGAAGCGGAGCTGTCTGAGGTGATTGGTCACGAGATCGGCCACGTCACCGCGAAGCACACCGTGGCTGCGCTCAGTAAACAGCAGGTCACACAGATCGGTCTGGTTGGCGCCAGCATTCTTTCACCGCAAATCGCCAAGTTCGGCGATGTACTGGGTGCGAGTGCGGGACTGCTGTTTATGAAGTTCGGGCGCGACGACGAATTGCAGGCCGACGCCCTGGGCTTCAAGTATTCGCTGAATATTGGCTACGACGTTCGTGAATCGCCGAAAGTGTTCACGATGTTGGGCCGACTGTCCGAGTCGGCGGGCGCGCGCATTCCCGAGTGGCAGAGTACGCACCCGGATCCCGGGAATCGTGTACAACGCGCGGAGCAGCGACTGGCGACGGTGCCCGCGGCAGAACTCGCGGGCACCAAAGTGAATCGCGACAGCTATCTACGGCTGCTGGACGGGATGGTGTTCGGCGAAAACCCGCGGCTCGGGTACTTCCGCGGTGCGCGGTTTTTGCACCCCGACTTGAGATTTGAGTTGACGTTTCCTTCAGGTTGGAAGATGGCCAACCTGCCCGATGCCGTGGTGGCGCAAAGCGCCGACGGCGGCGCACAACTGCAATTGGGTGCGGGAAAAGGTACGCCGACCGAGGCCCTACAACAGTTCATTGGCCAGCAGGGCATCACCGTGCGTCAGCGTGCCCAGACCACGATTAACGGCATCCCGGCCGTCATCGCCTCGTTCGAGGCCACCACGGAACAAGGCGGGTTGAGTGGACTGGCCGCATCGCTGCAACACCAGAATGTCACGTACCTGATCGTGGGATTGGCAGCCACGCAGGTCGCCGCACAGCATGGTCTAGCGATGGAAGCGTCGATTCGGTCCTTTCGCGCGCTCAACGACCCATCACTGTTGAACGTGCAGCCGGCCAAGCTGCAGCTCGTCTCGCTGCCGGAAGCGATGACAGGTCAGTCGTTCGCACAGCGGTATCCCAGCAGTATCTCGGCCGAGCAGGTGTACATCATTAACGGGATCGACGCGGCGACGAATCTTCCGCGCGGAGCGATGGTGAAGCGTGTGCTGGGCGGGCTGCCGAAGTAGCAATCGCCCGCTCTGTCGGCCGGTACTGGCGGCGCGAGCGCGCGGGGAGCACAATGGAGGCGCGCTTTGATCCCGAAGCGCGCCTCCTGCACGCTTCCCCAGTCCGGCCCGCCGATGTCTCGCACGCGCTTTCACCAACTTGCCGTTGCCGCTACCGTGATGCTGGTAGCTTGGTCACTCGCCGTCGCGCCAGCAGGAGCGCAGGCACCCGTGTCGCCACCGCCGGTCCCGACCGTGACCGCGGGCGACTACTCACGCGCCGAACAGATGCTCCCATGGAACGCGTCGCGGTTGACGTTCGGTGACGAGGTGGCGCCACAGTTCTTCAAGGACGGCAATCGGTTTTGGTATCGGAACAAGACGCGCACTGGGGCCGAGTTTGTGGTGATGAACCCGAGCACGAACACGCGTGCGCTGCTGTTCGACAATGCCAAGCTGGCCGCCGTGATGAGTCTCGCCGCCGATTCCACGTACGATCCCGATCGGCTACCCTTCCGGGCGTTTCGTTTCGGCAACGATGGCGACGATGAGAAGGTCATTGAATTTCGTACCGGGCGTCGGCAGTTCGCGTGCGACATCGTGAACTACAAGTGTGCCGCGAAAGACACCACGTACAACGAGTCACCCTTTGTGTTGTCGCCGGATAAGAAGTGGGAAGCGTTCGTGGTGCGACACGATCTGTACGTGCGATCGCGCGGCGGCAAGGACTCGGTGCGATTGACGACGGACGGCGAGGAATACTTCAGCTACGGCGTCGTGGCCATTCGTCCGCAGCAGTCGCTCCGACCCAGTCCGCTGGCGCGGCGCCCCAACGTGCGCTGGTCGCCCGACTCAAAGAAGTTGCTGGTACCGCGCCAGGATGAGCGTCACGTGGGACTCATGCCATACATCTCCTACACGTCACAGCGTCCGCGCCTGTTCACGCAGCCCTATGCGTTACCGGGCGATACGGTGGTGCCAACGCCGAATTTTTACGTGATCGACGTGACCACCAAACAAAGTACCAAGGTGCAGCTGACGGTTCGATTCAACATTGCGAATATTGGCGGCTCCACGCGCGACTCAACGTGGGCGTCCGGCTCGGACAAGTTGTACATCAGCGGACTGTCCCGCGCATCGAAAGCCACCTATCTGGTCGAAGTGGATGCCGCGAGTGGCCGAGGCGTGCTGATCGCGAAAGACACCGGCAAGACGTACGTGGAGATTGCCAGTCCGCGCGATCCGGAAAGCTGGCACGTGCTCAAGAGTGGTGAGACGGTGTGGTGGTCGGAGCGCGATGGGTACGGACACCTCTGGCTGCTCAATCACGACGGCAGCGTGAAGAATCAGATCACCAGTGGCCCATGGCAGGTGGGCGCCGTGCTGCATGTCGATGAGACGGCGCGCACGGTGTGGTTTAGTGGACGAGGTCGCGAGACCGACCAGTTGGTGTACAACACGCAGCTCTACAAAGTGGCACTCGACGGATCCGGTCTGACGCGTCTCTCTGCGGAGTCGGCGAACCATGAGCTGACGATGAGTCCGAGCGGCAGGTTCGTCGTCGACAAATATGGCGCGATCAACACACCTTCGGTCACCGTCCTGCGTGATGCGCTCACCGGACGTGTGATTCGTACGCTGGAGAAGGCGGATGTGACGCAGTTAGCGGCGATGGGGTGGAAGTCGGCGATGCCGTTCACCGCCAAGGCGCGTGACGGTCTGACAGACATTCATGGCGTGATGTACATGCCCACCAGGATCGACAGCACCAGGCGCTATCCGATCATCTCACACATTTATCCCGGACCGCAAGTTGGTTCGGTGGGCGCGTGGACGTTCAAGAATGGCGGCGAACCGTTTGCCCTGGCGGAGCTGGGCTTTATCGTCGTGCAAATCGATCATCTGGGGACACCTGGGCGCTCGAAGGCATTTCATGATAACTACTACGGCAACTTCACGGACAACGGATTGCCCGATCACATCGCCGCGATCAAGCAACTGGCCGCGCGCTACC
>JANLVM010000906.1:0-7968 GCA_031364015.1 Gemmatimonadaceae bacterium | reverse complement strand
GTTGGCCGAGTCGGGGCCGGTCAAGCCGGCGCGCGGAAGCGAGGGCGACCGGTCACCGCGTCCTACAGCCGCCGCGGCGTGCGTGATCTCCTCCAACGACCGCGTCGCCCGGCCGATGAAGATGACGAAGAGTATGGCCACCACGCCGATGAGGGCACCGAGCAGCACGAGGTTGACACGGTGCGCGCGGGCGAAGGGCTCGGCGAATTCGTCAAGCGCCGTCGACGACAAGACGGTCCATGGCGGCGACGCCAGGCTCACATACGACGCGATGCGCGTCGAGTCGTGCACGGTGTAGACAAGCGTGCCAGCACCACGAGAGACGCGCACTGAAAGAGATCTCGCGACCAGAGCGCGGTGGAGCGTGGCGCGAGCGCGAGCGCTCCAACGAATCGATTCGACTCGAGATCCCGCAAGGGTTCGTTGATGGCCGACAGCCGGTCTGGGATTTCCGATGAGGTATCGCCCACTGCGAACCAGAGCCGCACACCGCGCGCGTCAGTGAGTTCTGCCGTGTAGTAGCTCGGGCCGACGAGCCGCCACACGCTTTGCAGGTAGTCGTCCGCGTCGCGTCGCGCCCCCCGAATCGCGCTCGAGTCGCCGCGTGCCAGTGTGCGGAAGAGCTGTTGCACCTCCGCATTTTCCGAGATGAGCAGGATGTCGGACCTGACCACGGCGTAGCGATCGGCGACGCTCGCCGCCGCACGCCGCGCGAGCGTGTCGGTCTGCGCGATAATGAGCGCGCGGATCATCTGCCGCGATCGCGGATAGTCGAGCAGCCCGACGGTCGCGAGCGGACCGAGGGCAAGCGCGGCGAAGAGAAGCAGGAGCCGCGAGCGGAGGGAACGCAGGAAGGGTAGCGGCAACGGAAGCTCGTGGCTGACGAAGGTACCTGCGGATCACCGGCGCAGCCAGAGATTCGGTAAGCGATTGGGCGGGAATGAGTTACGGATCTGGAGCCAGCACTGGGCGCAACGGAGGTGTTGCGTTTTGGAACGGGAGTGGTGCGATTTGTTGCGCGGCAGCGGGCTCGCGCATCTCAATCGCCACGCCTCTCCATGCCGTCGTCCAGCGAGTGCCTGCGCGTTGCCTGCACGGCGAGAGCACTCAGCGATGGTTCATCGCGCACGACGTGCATCAGGTGCGACTACAGGGCGTCGAGCGCGCTCGGCGGCAACGGCCTGAGCGGGATGCCCGCTTGCCGGCAGAACGGCTCGAACTTGGCGTCCTTTCTGACGGGAGCAAATATCGGATCAATTCCGATATAGCCGATCCAACTGGCCTGCTCTTCGACGGCAACTGCCAGCCAGCGGAATGCCTCGTCGTTTTCGCCCAGCAGTCCGAACACGCAGGCGATTGCATCCGCCGTCATGAACTCCGTGGCGCGACGAGCGAGCATTTCCTCCAGGAGCTGCCGCACTTCATGGTGCCGCCCGAGTCCAGCAAGCGCAATCGACCGTTTGGCAAGTGGCCAGGCCGTGTGATTCCCGAGCTCCGGGACGCGCACCAGGTCACGCTCAGCTTCCGCGAATTTTCCCATGTAGTTGCGGGCGTACCCGCGCATGTGGTACCCCTCGGGATACCGCGGGTCGATTTCGATGGCCGTTGAAGCCGCCGCTTCTGCATCAGCGAACTGGCCGCCTACCGCCCAGTTGTTGGCTGCGAAAGCGTAACCCAGGGGACTGAGCGGATCGAGCGCCATGACGCGTCGGTTGTGCAGGTCGGCCTCGGCCAACTGACCGTTCACCAGCAGCACGAGTGCCAGGATACCGTGCCCCATGACGTCGCTGGGACTCGCGATGACTGCCGCGCGAAGGTGTGCTTCGGCGCCGGGAAAGTCGTACGTCGTTCCGCTGAGCACAAAGGCACGAAGGCGTTTCGCGGCAGCACTGTCAGGCTCACGTGCCGCAATGCTGTCAGCGAGCAATCGTACTCGCGCCCATCCCTCGCGCCCCCGCGTGACGGTGAACAAAACGCGCATGGCATGGACATCCGCCAGTGCGATCAGCGCCGGAATGAAGTCGGCGTCTCGCTCGGTGGCGCGCGTAAGGAGATCGAGAGCCTCTGCGAAACGCGCCGACGATTCATACAGCAGTGCTTTCCCGCGCAGGAACAGATCGTACGTCATTTCGTCCGTTTCATACGTCGCGGGACGGCGAGATCCGAGCAGTGCTCCGCCAACCGCATCGCGAATCGCTGCGGTGATCTCGTCCTGAATGACGAACACGTCGGCCAGTGTTCGGTCGTATCGCGTCGACCACTTGTGCGATCCGTCGGTGGCGTCGATTAACTGCGCGGTGACCCGCAGCGCCGACCCCGAGCGACGTACGCTTCCCTCTAGAATGTTTGCCACGCCAAGTGCGCGGCCGATCTCTCGCACGTCGATCTGCTTCCCCTTGAACGAGAACGCCGAGGTGCGGGCGATCACTTTGAGACCGGGGAGCTGCGCGAGGGCATTGATGATCTCCTCGGAGATTCCATCCGAGAAGTACTCGTTCTCGGGCTCCGCACTCATGTTGGCGAACGGCAGCACGGCGATCGACGGGCTCGCGGCGGCCGTTGCTGAACCCATCAGGTGCGCGGACGGGGTGTACGTCTGTGAGAGCGCCGAGCGAAACGCCGTCGCGTTTGGCGGGCGGTCATCCGGATCCGTCGCCAGCGTGGCCTGCAGGAGCTGTTCAAGCCACTCCGGCGCATCGGGACGGGTTACTCGCACCCGCAGAGCCGGTTCGGTGAAGCGCCGGACCAGCACCGCCTGTGGTGTCGCCCCAGAGTGTGGCGGGCTTCCGGTAAGCATTTCGTACAACACGCAACCGAGCGCATAGATGTCTGCCCGTCCATCCACTTCTTTCTCGCCAAGCGCCTGCTCCGGCGCCATGTAGGCCGGTGTGCCGAGCGCGAGACCGGCTTGCGTAAGCGACGGAGCGGCCGGTTCCATCGCTCGCGCAATGCCAAAATCCGTGACAAACGCATGCCCGTCGGCGAGCAAAATGTTCTCTGGCTTGACGTCGCGATGAATGACACCGTGCTGGTGCGCATACGCCAACGCGTCGGACACCTCACGGGCGTAGTGGAGGGCGGTGGCGATCGGGAACGGACCATCGCGCCGCATTCGCGCCCGCAGGGTCTCGCCATCCACGAACGGCATGAGGTAGTAGAGGAGCCCGTCGACCTCGCCGGAATCGATCAACGACACGATGTGGGGGTGGTTCAACTGCGCCGCGATCTGGATCTCGCGCAGGAAACGGTCGGCGCCGAGCGATCGCGCAAAGTCGGCGTGGATCACTTTCACGGCGACCTGCCGGTCGTGACGCGTGTCGTGCGCCAGGTACACGGTGCCCATCCCGCCCGCGCCAAGCTCACGCTGGATTTGGTACCGCCCCTCAAGGGCGGTTCGCAGCAACTCGATTCCCGAACCGGTCATGCCTGAAATCGACGGGTCTGGTGGGCGCGCCGCAAGATCAGCGAGCGTCGCGGCTCGCTTCTCGTCGTCTGCCCCTGTAGTTCGCATGGCGCGCCCCTCACCTTGATGGCATCGTATTGGCGTGAGCGGCCTTCAGGATCTTCCCACGCCGTCTCTGATATTCGTCGCCGCACATCGCCGCTCGCCGCACATCGCCGCACATCGCCGCACATCGCCGCACATCCCCGACTCATGACGATTGCTCCGGGCACGCCGTTCGGCACGTTTGAAATCCTGGCACCGCTGGGTGCGGGTGGCATGGGCGAAGTGTACCGCGCGCGCGATACGCGCCTGCACCGCGAGGTGGCGCTCAAGCTGCTGCCCGCAGACTTTGCGCGCGATCCCGAGCGCGTCGAGCGGCTCACGCGGGAAGCGCGCATGCTGGCGTCGCTCAGCCATCCCAACATCGGCACCATTCACGGCATCGAGGAGCAGGCGGGAGAGATCGCGCTGGTGCTTGAACTGGTCGAGGGGCCGACGCTGGCCGACCGGCTCAAGGCCGGTCCGTTGCCGACAGACTCGGCTATCGCGATGGCCCGACAGATCGCGGAGGCGCTGGAAGCGGCGCATGAGCGCGGCATCATCCATCGCGATCTGAAGCCGGCGAACATCAAGATTGCGACCAGCGGCAAGGTCACCGTGCTGGACTTTGGCATTGCGAAGGCGTTGCGCGTTGAAGCGGCGGTGCCGGCTACCGATGCGGGAGTTTCGTTCGCGACAACACGTTCCGGCATGGTGATTGGCACGCCTGGCTATATGAGCCCGGAGCAGGCTACTAGTGGCGAGGTGGATCGACGGGCGGACATCTGGGCATTCGGTTGCGTCGTGTTCGAGGCACTCGCCGGACGGGGACCGTTCGCGGGTGCGACGGTGGCCGAGATACTCGTCGGCGTTCTCGAGCGGGAGCCCGACTGGAAGGCGCTTCCGCGTGACGTCTCGCCCGCACTGGAAGACCTTCTGGCTCGCTGTCTGCGCAAGGACGCTCGACATCGGCTACAGGACATCGGCGATGCACGCATCGCCATCGAGGAAATGCAGGCAGGTCATGCGCGGGCATTCACGTCGTTGTTGCTGCCGCGTCGCCAGTCGTTCCGACGGAGTGCTCGTGCGTGGACGATTGCCACTGGACTGATGGTGCTGGCGTTGTCGCTGGCGGGCCTGTGGGGCGTGCGCCAACGTGCAGTGCCGGTGGCATCGCCCGCACAACTGGTTGTGCAGTTGCCGCCGGGAGTGGTGCTTCCGTTGGACACGGAGCATCCGGTGCTCGCGCTCTCGCCGGATGGAACCGTGTTGGTGTTCGTGGGCGAGTCGGGCGGAACGCGTAGACTGTATCAGCGTGCGCTGCGTGACGCGGAGTCACGGCCCATTCCGGGTACAGAAGATGCGGCGTCACCGTTCTTCTCTCCCAATGGCGACTGGGTGGGGTTCTTTGTGGCATCCACGATCCGCAAGGTCGCGACGGCCGGTGGCCCGCCGGTCACGGTTCATGCATCGACGCCAATGACGGTCAATCGAGGCGCATCGTGGATGGGCGCCGACAGCGTCATTTTCGCCGCCAGCGCGAACAGCGGACTCACGCTGAGCTCGATGGCCGGAGCGCCGCCGCTACCCCACTCGAAATGGGTCTACATCACGCGGGACGTCAATGCGGCGTATGCGTGGCCCGAGGCGCTGCCTGACGGTCGCACGGTGTTGTTCACGGACAACGGCAGCGACGAACGAGTGAGCACCCCTGCGCAGTCACGGGTGTCAGCACTGTCACGCACTGACAAGGCCGTCACGACACTCGTGAACGGCGCAACCAGTGCACGCTACTCGGCAACCGGGCATCTCCTGTTTGCGCGCACTGGAGCCTTGTACGCGACTTACTTCGACGCCAATCGCGCGCGAATAAACGGTCCCGAGCGTCGGATACTGGATAGTGTGATCGCCGAACCCAATGGCGCCGCGCACTTCGCGGTATCGGCAAGCGGCGTGCTCGCCTACATCAAAGGCGGGACTATCGTGCGCCAGCATGAGCTGGTGTGGGTGGACCGCCAGGGCACGGCCGTCCAATTGCTCGACAATGGTCGCGCGTTCTCGTTCCCTCGCTTGTCACCAGACGGCAATCGTCTCGCACTCGGCAGTCCGACTGGCGCAAACGATGACGTATGGATACTGGACCTGACACGCAAGACACTCGATCGCGTAACCTCACATGCCGGTGAGGACTTCGAGCCAGTGTGGAATCCTGACGGGTCGCGTCTGGCAATGGCCTCGGAACGGAACGACGATGAAGGACCCGGATTGGCCTGGACCATCAGCGCAAACTTCCAACTCGAGGGTGTGCTGCGCACGCCTGGAATCGGGAACTGGGAGTACCCCACGTCATGGTCTCCTGACGGCAAATGGCTTGCGTATACGAGAGATCGTGCCGGTTCCGCCAGTGATGTGGAATTGCTTCCGACATCGGGTGCGCCGGTTCCCGTTCCGTTCGCCGCGACAGCCGCATCAGAAATGGCGGGCATGTTCTCGCCAAGCGGCCGATGGATGGCGTACGTGTCCGATGCTACCGGCCGTAACGAAGTGTATGTGCAGCCGTTTCCGGGGCCCGGTGCGCGCGAACAGTTGTCGGCGAATGGCGGTACGGAGCCGCAATGGAGTCGCGACGGGCGCGAACTGTTTTATCGAGAGGGCGCCCGCCTGATGGCCGTGCCGGTTGGCGTCGGCGCTGCGCTAACGCCAGGTGTTCCCGTGATGCTCTTCGAGGGCCGCTACGACCAGTCGCCTTACGGAGGCCGCTCCGCCAATTACGATGTGGCGCCTGACGGACGGCATTTCCTCATGGTGCGGCGCAAGCGTCCAACGGAACCGACGGTCATCCACATCGTCTTCAACTGGCCGGCGGCACTGCTCGCCCGCCAGGAAGCAACCAAGCCATAACCGCCTGCGGCTGGCGCGGGGCACCAATGGCGTGCAAGCTATGACGATGTCGGAACTTGTTCACCGTGCCCGCGCCGCGCTCGCGCCGCAATACACCGTGGTCGACTTGATCGGCGAAGGCGGCATGGCGTGCGTCTTCCTCGCCGAGGATCACAAGCACCAACGCCGCGTCGCTGTGAAGATCCTTCGTCCCGACGTCGGTGCCGCACTTGGCGCCGCGCGATTTCAGCACGAGATCCAACTGGCGGCCCGGCTGTCACACCCGCACATCCTCACCCTGATCGACTCGGGTGAGGCCGACGGACTGCTCTTCTACGTCATGCCATATGTCGAAGGAGACTCGCTCCGTGTCCGGCTCGACCGCGAAGGGCGCTTGGGAATCGGGGAATCGATCGAGATTGGCCGAGCCATCGCCGGAGCGCTGGAGTATGCACACACAAACGGCGTCGTGCACCGCGACATCAAGCCTGAAAACATTCTCATGCACGGCGGCATTCCCGTCGTGACGGATTTCGGCATTGCCAGGGCACTGGGAGAATCGGGTGGCGATAGACTCACGGCCACTGGTGTCGCCGTCGGCACGCCGGCGTACATGAGCCCGGAGCAGGTCTCAGGTGACCACGACGTGGATGGGCGAAGTGATATCTATTCGCTTGGCTGCGTGCTGTATGAGATGATCACCGGTGCTCCGCCCTTTGCCGGTTCAACGGTACAGGCGGTCATGCTGAAACGGTTCGCCGAACCGGCGCCTCGCGTGAGTGAACGACGTGGCGGCGTGCCGCACGAGCTCAATGAGCTCATCGCAAAGGCGATGGCGCACGAGCCGGCCGGGCGATTCGCCACCGGCGAACAGCTGGCCCAGGCGTTCACGCATGCGCTCGCGCGCACGCACGCGTCGTCCCCCTCGCTATCGCCTGCCGCCGTGACGGAACGCACCGTGGCGGTCCTGCCCTTCACCAACAACAGTTCCGACCCGGAGAACGAGTACTTCTCGGACGGCATCACGGAGGAGGTCATCAACGCGTTGGGGAGAGTGGAGGGACTGCGTGTGACGGCGCGCACATCCGCGTTCGCGTTCAAGGGCGCGTCGCGCGACATCCGCGACATCGGCCGCGCACTCAACGTCGGCGCGATTCTCGAGGGCAGCGTCCGGAAGAGTGGAAACCGGTTGCGGATCTCCGCGCAGCTGATCGACGTCCACGGCGGCGTGCTGCTCTGGTCTGAACGCTATGACCGCGACCTCGAGGACATCTTCGTCGTGCAGGATGAAATTGCGACGATCATCGCAGGGTGCTTGCAGGCGAAGTTGTCGCCGCCGGCGTCAAGGCCCGGTTCCGCGCAGCGCCTGGCAGCGTATGACGCGTACCTTCGAGGCCGCTTCTACTGGAACAAGGGAACCTCGGAGAGCTGTCGCTCGAGTGTCGAGCACTTCGAGCGCGCGATCGCGATCGACAAGGGGTATGCGCGTGCGTACGCAGGGATCGCCGAGGCGCTGGTGTACTCCGCGCTACTGGGCGCATCGGCCGCAGAAACGTTTCCGCGGGCACGCACCTTCGCGCAGCAGGCAATTGCACTCGATCCCT
>JANLVM010000877.1:0-2274 GCA_031364015.1 Gemmatimonadaceae bacterium | reverse complement strand
CGTGGCGCGCTGGAGGAGTCAACGCGACCCGCGCGCACCAAGTCGAGTTCGCGCATGACCGCATCGAGGTGGAGTCGCTCAACGATGACCAGTCGATTGCTGCGGGCGAGGTCCGTGGCGATGAGCGCTGCGACCCCGTGGCCCAGCGACGCATACGAGGTGTCTGCCGACTGCACGCTGAGCGGCAATACCCCCACAGTATTGCCGGGGAGGTCGCGCGACTGAAGTTCCCGCTCTCGGCCAATGGCCACTCGTACCGCCGAATCGGCGGCAGCCGAGCGTTGCGCGTAGCGCGACACCGCAGGCGCGCACGCGTCGAGCAGGGGCATGGCAACAACGAAAAGTGCTCCAATGGCACCGCGTCGGCGTGGCCAGGCTCGCGACGATCGTGGAACTCCGCAGAAGAGAGGCATAGCAGAGCCAATCTTCACCCAGGATCGGAGATCGCAAGGGGCGGGCGCGCACTCCCTGCGCATCGTGCGACGGCGCGCTCGGCGTGATAGCTTTCGACACGTTCCTCGGCAGTCCGTGAACCACGCCGGACGCACTCGCCACCCCACGCAATGCCCAAAGTCTGTCCGAATTGCGGTGACCGCTTTGCCGATGCCGTCGCCCTGTGTCCGAGCGACGGCGCGACGCTTCGCGCGGCGGACCCCGGCAGTGATTTCATCGGCAGCATTGTCGCCGATCGGTATGTGGTCACCGAGGCGCTCGGCGAAGGCGGCATGGGCAAGGTGTATCGTGCGCGACACGTGCGGCTTCCGCGCGATGCGGCGATCAAGGTGCTGCATGCGCATATGGTGCAGGACCCTGGCGCGGTCGCGCGCTTCGATCGCGAAGCCGCCAATGCGAGTCGGATCGATCACGAGAACGTCGTCCGTGTATTCGATTTTGGCGAGACCAGCGATGGACTGGTGTACCTGGCGATGGAGTTCGTGCCAGGCCGGACGCTTAAGGACGTGCTCAGCGAGGACGGGCCGCTGACGATACCGAGGGCCGCCGACTTGGTGAACCAGGTTGCCGGTGGACTCGATGCGGCGCATAAGCTCGGTATCGTGCACCGGGATCTCAAGCCGGACAACGTACTCGTGCTGCGCGATGAGCACGGAGGTTTTCGGTGCAAGATCGCGGACTTCGGCATCGCGAAAGCAATCGGTTCCGGCGAGAAGTCGCTCACCCGCACCGGCTTTGTGATCGGTACGCCCGAGTACATGAGTCCGGAGCAGTTGCTCGGCGAGGAGGTCGACCATCGCAGCGACGTCTACTCGCTCGCCCTGCTCGCCTTTCAGTGTTTGACCGGCCAGACGCCCTTCGACAGCGCAACACCGGATCGCGGAATGATGGCGCGGTTGACGAACCAACCGCGCGCCCTCTCCGACCTGCGACCCAACGAATCGTGGCCGAAGGATCTTCAGGCGGTTTTGAACAAGGGGCTCGATCGGGAGCGCGTCCGGCGCTACGAGTCGGCGGGGCAATTCGCCGCCGCGTTTGCGCGGGCCACGACGTCGCCGATCGCGTTACGTCAGGCGCCGCAGCCGTTGCAGACACCGGTCAAGGTGAAGGTGCGCACCCCGCTCGCGGTACCGGTGGTGCCACGCGACAACACGCCGGCGCCGCCAGCGAAACGCCCGGCGCCACAGCAAGCGCCGAGCACGCCGCGTGGGCCTGTGAGCGCGCAGATTCCGCAGCCAGCCCGAGCGCGTCGCGTGCTCTTGTTGCCGCGCATTCCGATTGTTCGATGGACTGTGACGGCTGCGGTGCTGGGTTTCGGCTGGCTGGTGTTGACCGAAGGCAGCGTTGGACGCGCGACGCGACGTGTCAAGGTGTTGGCGCGGAACGCCGAGTGGTCGCTGAAACGTTTGGTGGGCGGCGCGCCAAGTGGCGCGCCAGGTACGGTACGCAGCCAAGCCACAGACGACACTGTGACTGCCGCAATGCCGGGTGGCAGTGTGATCCCGCCACCGGAGCGCGCACGCCCCGATTCTGCCCCTGCCGAGCCGGTGAAACCCCCCGTGGCGAGCCCGCGTGTCGACAGTTCCTCGCCCCCAAAGCGTGACACGTCCACGTCACCGGAACGTGACACTTCCTCGTCGGCGAAACTCCCGCCGGAACCCACGGGTTGACGGAACCGACGACACATTCTGCCTGAACGATCGCCAACGAAAGTTCGCGTTGACGGATTCAGGGTCGACCGCTGCATGGGCGATGCCGACACGACAGAGTCCAGGCGTCGTATGATCAAGACCTTTCCACGGAGACCATGATGCGATGCGC
>JANLVM010000453.1:0-2669 GCA_031364015.1 Gemmatimonadaceae bacterium | reverse complement strand
GTGCACGTGCATGTCCCAGAGCCCGGGCAACACGTGCAAGCCTTCGGTGGACACCACCGTCACGCCGGCGGGAATGGCGAGCGAGCCAACCTGACCAACCGCGACAATGCGCTCGCCGTCAATCAGGATGACGCTGTTTTTGACCGGGGCTCCGCCGCTCCCGTCGATGAGTGTGCCACCCACCAGTGCGAGCGAAACCGCGCGCATTGAAGCGGCGCCTGTCCCACTGCTGCCGATGGCACTGCTGCGCGTCGCACTGACGGGCCGTTGCGCCGAAAAAAGAAACACCGCAGTGACGGCAAGACCGGCGCGTGTAAGACGGACGATGCTCATGGGATGGGTACTCCGGTGGAAATCAGGATGGCGCAGTGCGTGCACGTCGGCGCGCACCCACTACGCACTACACTATCGCGATTGATGGGGGGTCGCCAGCGCTCGATACCACCACGCCGCGCGCCACCCGAACGATCGCCGCCAGGCTGAGCTCCACATCGGCTTCGGTCGTTGCCCAGCTCGAGACGCTCATACGCATGGCCGTCCGTCCCTGCCATTGTGTGACGCCGCACCAGCACGTGCCGTCCGCCTGCACGGCTGCAATGACGCGCTGCGTCAACTCCGCATCGCCGAACGCCACCAGGACCTGGTTGAGTACCACCTCGTTGAGGATTTCATACCCGGCCTCGCCAAGTCCCTGCGCAAAGCGTGTAGCGTGACGACAGCAACGATCGATCAGTTCCGCGACTCCGGACCGTCCGAGTTGCCGCAGTGCGGCCCACACCTCCACTCCTCGCGCGCGCCGCGACAGCTCTGGCGTGAAGTCCGCCGGATTGCGAAACGGCGAATCGGTTGGCAAGTAGGCCGCCGTGATCGCCATCGCCGCTTGCAGTGCGTGCGCATCGCGCACGAGCGCGATCCCCGAGTCGTACGGCGTATTGAGCCATTTGTGCGCATCAGTTGCCCACGAGTCGGCGAGCCCGATACCATGAGCGAGATGGGCGCGTTTCGGTGTCGCGGCCGCCCACAAACCAAACGCGGCGTCCACATGCACCCAGGCGCCGGCGTCGTGCGCGGCGCCCACGATCTCGCCCATGGGATCGAAGCTACCCGTGTTCACGTTGCCCGCTTGCACACACACCAGCGTGGGCCCCGAGAACGCCGGTAAGCGGTCGGCGCGCATGCGTCCTTGCGCATCGACCGGCACTTTCGTCACGCGCGATCGACCAAAGCCCAGCATCCCGAGTGCCTTGGTGGCGCTGGGATGAATTTCGTCGCTGACAACCACCGTGATGGGTGGCGCACCGAACATGCCGTCCGCCTCGACATTCCAGCCCTCGCGCTCGAGCAACGAGTGTCGCGCCGCCGCGAGCGCGGTGAAGTTGGCGACGGTCGCGCCGGTGACGAACGCGCCACCGCATTGCGCCGGGAGACCAAACAGCTCCACCAGCCAACGCAGCGCCGTCTGTTCCATCACCGCGAGCGCGGGCGTGACACTATGCAATGCGGTATTCTGATCCCACGCCGTCGTGAGCCAGTTGGCCGCCACGGTGACTGGCAGCGAACCACCAATCACAAAGCCAAAGAATCGCGAGCCCGCCATGGCGACGGTGGCCGGTGAACCCACGTCGTCGAGCAGCGCGATCGTCTCGTGCGGACTGCTGGCATGCGGCGGTAGCGGCTCGTCAAAGCGCGAGATCTCCGATAGGGCGTCGGCCGATGGCGCGACGGCGCGATCGTTGATGGTTTCGAGATACCGAATGGCGCGTTGCGCGCTGTCTTCCAGCAGAGGTCGCATGAGGGGGATTAGCGGAAACCGAAGAAGTGTCGTGGTGCCTCGCGAGCAGGCGCTGGCGCTCAGTAGATGCAGGCATCCAGAAGCGAGAGCACTTCCTCAAGCATAGCGACCGGCACGGCGCCGAGACGCTTCGCCTTCCGTGACTTGAAGTCGATGGACTTGACCTGCTCCACCATCACGTACCCCGTGACACTCATCCCCGGATGGACCGCCACATGAAACGGATAGTCTCGATGAGTGCTCGTGATAGGACAGGCGATGCACAGTCCCGTGTGCTTGTTGAACAGGTCGTTGCTCACCACAAGCGCTGGTCGCCGTCCTCGCTGCTCGTGACCGGATTGTGGATCAAACGTCAGCGCGATCAGATCGCCTTTGCGCGGCACATAGTCGGCCATTCACCAAACCTCACGACCAACGGGCGGCCCCCACTCCAGTTCCTCAGCACGACTGTCTCTCGGAATTCGCCTGACGAGCGCGCGCAGATCGTGCCCGCCGCGAACGCGTCGCACGGGCTTCACGACAAGTGCTCCGTCGACAACAACGACATCCACTTCGTCGCCGATCTCGATGGCCGCAGTGGCGAGGATGGATTTACTGAGCCTCATCCCCTGACTGTTGCCCCACTTCTGAACTTTGGTGATCATGGTGTGCCTCCGTGGCTATACTAAGTATAGCCGTTCACATTTGGGACGGCAAGGGTTGCCGCTGGAGAAGTCACCCGCTGTCGCCGGCGCGACTACGGTCGGATCACCGGTTTTGCCAACTGATCCTTGCCTTTGTCCTTCGCCGCGATGCCTTTCGTCATCCATTCCGGCTCCGGCGCACCCTTCAGCTTCACATCAAAGAATGTCTGCATCCGACCCGCCCAGTCCTTCTG
>JANLVM010000858.1:0-1969 GCA_031364015.1 Gemmatimonadaceae bacterium | reverse complement strand
AACGGATGAATCATATCGCGCTCATCGACATCACTCTTGACGACGCCAAACTCCGACGAGGGAAACCACAGCGTTTCGCGGCCGGGGTAGTACGGGATGGACACGGCTTCGACCATGTTGCCGTGGACGTGGTCGGCCATCGGCACGGTTATGCGCGATCCGATCGGCGTCACCCAAACGCCGACACCGCGTTTCCACGAAATCTGCGACACGTTGTCACCGCGAAACAACAGTTTTTCGAGTCCGACTTTGCGAACACCCATGCTCACCGACATGCGCTGCGTCGTGGTCGCGCGATAGGCGGTGAGCGCGCTGTCCTGTCGCACCCTGGCCTCTCTGGCCCGCTCAAGAATGGCCCGAGCCTCGGGTGACGCGAACGCGGTTGCTGACGCCGAATCGGCGCGCAAGCGTCGGGTGATGCTATCGCCACCCAATCGCCGACGGGCGATGGCCCGGGCGTCGCGCGAGGCCTCTCGCAGCTGCGCGCGTTCATCCGTCGTCATCGTATCCTTCGGGGGCGCCTTGGCCGACGCCTTCGCGGGCGCCTTCGCGGGCGCTTTCGCGGGCGCTTTCGGCGGCGGCGGTTGCTGCGCGGCGAGGGGGGGGAAGCCCAAGGCCACGCACAACAGCCCCACCGGCAGTCGCGAGGCGCGCCGACGAGCGAATGACCAGGCGACGGAGAACACGGCTAAGGGCATCTGGATTAATAGAGCGGAACGGCGAAACGGCACGGTGGTTTGGATCCGCAGACCCGTACGCGCCAGTGACGGGGAGGGTTTCCCGACGTAACTTCGCACAGTTCGTTCCCCGCGTCGTCCTGCCCGCATATCTGGAGACTTGCCGTGTCCGTCTTCCCGCGCCCCGTTCGCGCTCTCGTGTCCGCCGCACTTTTACTCGGCGCCCCCTCATTGTGTGCCACGCTCTGGGCGCAAGAGCCCCCAAAGCCAGCCGCCGCACCCGTTGTCGTCGTCGCCGCCGATCCGCGTCTGGAGAAGCTCAAGACCGAAGCGCTACAGATGGTTGAGGCGCGCTCCAAGCAAGTCCAGGAGATCGTGGACATGCTTTTCTCGTTCCAGGAGTTGGGATTTCAGGAGTTCGAGTCGCAGAAATATTTGACAGGAATTCTGGAAAAAGAGGGCTTTAAGATCGAGCGGGGCGTGGCCGGCATTCCTTCGGCGTGGACGGCGCGGTTTAGTCAGGGCTCGGGGAAACCAGAGATTTCACTGGGCTCCGACGTCGATGGAATCCCGCAAGCAAGCAACAAGCCAGGCGTTGGTTACAAGGATCCGCTCATCAACGGCGCGCCGGGTCATGGCGAGGGGCACAATGCCGGTCAGGCCGTCAACATCGTGGCGTCGATTGTCGTGAAGCGGCTCATGGAGCGCGACAAGATTCCTGGTACGCTGCTCTTGTGGCCGGGCGTCGCAGAAGAGCAGATGGCGGGCAAGGCGTTCTTGGTGCGCGCCGGCGTGTTCAAGAACACCGACGTCACCCTGTTCACGCACGTGAGCAACGACCTCGGCGTGTCGTGGGGTGCCAGCGGTTCAAGCGCCCTGATCTCCGCAGAATTCCGCTTCAAGGGCTCGAGCGCGCATGCGGCCGGTGCACCGTGGCGTGGACAGAGCGCTCTCGACGCCGTGATGCTCATGGCGCAGGGATGGGAGTTTCGGCGCGAGCATCTGCGACTGCAGCAACGTTCGCATTACGTGATCAAGGACGGTGGCGACCAACCCAACGTCGTGCCGAGCACGGCAAGTATCTGGTTCTATTTCCGCGAGCAAGATTATCCGCGCACCATGGCCCTGTTTGACATCGGGAAGACGATTGCGGCGGGTGCGGCGATGATGACCGACACCAAGCTCGATACGATACTCATTCTCGGATCGGGCTGGTCGGGACATTTCAGCAAGCCCATTGCTGAGGCGATGCACAAGAACGTGCAGACCGTGGGGATGCCCAAGTGGGATGA
>JANLVM010000444.1:0-8431 GCA_031364015.1 Gemmatimonadaceae bacterium | reverse complement strand
AAGGACGCACGGACGTGGAACTGGTCACACGTCATGTTCGGGCAGTATCGGCAGGTGGTCGAACGCACTCCAGTGGTTATGGCGAATTAGTTCGCCATGTTGGTCGAGACCCGGTGGAGCGAAGCGAACCCGTCCACCAGTAACAGGGGCGAAACCGGTTACCGGCGAAGCCGAAACGTCGGCAATGGCTTCACGCACCGTGCGAACCAGTCCGCATGGCACCCGAGCGGCCTTGAGCCGATCGATCCAGTGCGCTGCAGGGCGCGCCCGCAGCAGCGTGGCCAATTCTGTTACCACGCGCTCGCGTTGGGCCAGACGACCGGCATTGGTGGACAAATCCCGATCGGCGGCCATCGCGTCGAGACCAAGGGCGTGCGCTGCCGCCTTCCATTGCGCGTCGGTTCCAACGGCAATCACCAACGCTCGATCGCTCGCGGCGAACAGCTGGTAGGGTACAAGATTGGGATGGGAATTGCCCCAGCGCTTTGCGTCGACGCCGCTCACCAGCGCATTCTGCGCGACGTTGACCAGTGCGGCGATAGCACTCTGCATGAGCGAGATATCGATCTGCCGTTCTACAGCTCGTCCAGCGTCGCGCCCGGCCAATGCGGCGAGGATTGCGACGGCGGCGTCTTTCCCGGCGATGACGTCAGCCAGCGCGACACCTGTTTTCATGGGCGGACCCGCCTCAGGGCCACTGATTGCCATCCAACCCGCTTCGGCCTGCACGACAAAGTCGTATCCCGGGCGATCGCTCACTGGCCCGAAACCCGAGATCGTACACCAAATCAAGCGAGAGTTTGACGCCAGTTCAGCGCCTTTATCGAGCCCATAACTTGACAGTGCATCAGGGAGAAAGTTGTCTACTACCACATCTGCGCTTCTCAAAAGCGATCGCAACTCGGCGTTGTCGTCCATGTCCCGCAGGTCGAGCGCGATGGAGAGTTTGTTTCGATTGGCGCTTCGGAAGTATGCCGACTGTCCGTCATCGGCAAACGGCGGACCCCATCCGCGCGTGTCATCGCCACGTTCAGGACGTTCGACTTTGATTACCTGAGCACCGAGGTCGCCCAACATCATCGTACAGAGCGGCCCAGCGAGTACTCGCGTGAGGTCAAGAACGCGTATTCCGTCGAGTGGTAATGTCTTCATAGTGCGTTTATAATGCGTCGTTAGTGTCGCGTAACATGTTCGCTTATCACAAATTTATCGATGGCAGCACGCTGAATGCCTGTGCGGGCCGCTCACAACTATAGCAAGCGGACGCGATTTTCTTCATTCGTACGGGTTGCATAGATGCCTGAAAATCATATAGTTACCCCCATTCTAGCGGGTGCATACGAATTCTGACGCGCTGTTGTCGCGGATGGTCGACTTGCCCCACCGCAACCCCCATGTATGGCGGAAGGAGTACGTTCGACCCATGCCCGAGTCCGAAAAGCCGCTGGCCGACGAAGAGATTGTCACCACAACTGAAGGCGATGCGCCACCTGCTGGGCCGGCCCCGCGTCGCGGACCCGGCCATCGGGCTGCTGACGCTCGCGATACGGCCGCCGAGATGGCGGCGCGAGCGCATGAGATCAGTCTCGAGGCTGGTAGCAAGATGGCGGGCGTGATGCGCGAAGTCATCGGCGCCGCTGCCGGGTTCAGCAATTTTGCCATCGAAAGTTCCCGCGATCTGATTCACTACATGGTGCGTCGCGGTCAGATGGGACAGGCCGAGGGCGACGTGCTTATACAGCAGGCCGAGTCCGCGTACATCGCCAAGCACGGCTCGCTCCCCAAGCCTGAACCCAAGCCCGCACCGCCGAAGCCGGTTCCTTTGGGACAGCTTCCCAAGGCTGTCACGGCGCCTGCAGCGGCGGCTGAGGCGGCACTTGAAGCTCGAGCCGCGATGCGTCTTGAGCCGCAGCGCCCGTCGGACAAGAGTATGCCATTGGTGATGAGAGCAACCGTCAAACCAGTCGAGAGACCAGTGGTGAAGCCGGTCGAAAAACCGGCTGAAAAGGCCGCCGAGAAAACTGTTGAGAAGGTGGGGCCCAAAGTGGTAGTCCCGGCAAAGGCGCCGACGACGAAGGCCCCAGAAAAGGTGCAGCCCGCGAAGCCCGCCGCGAAGCCCGCCGCGAAGATTCCGGTCAAGGCTCCGGTGAAAGCGCCAGTAAAACCTCCGGCCAAGGCGCCCACCAAGCCAGTCTCCAAGGCGCCGGTCAAATCGGCGGCCAAAGCACCAGCAAAGCCTCTCCCAAAGGCCGCGTCAAAGTCGACCGGTAAGGCGCCGTCAAAAGCACCGGCCAAGCCCGCCGCAAAAACGCCAGCCAAGAAGACGGCGAAAAGGAAGTAGTTCGGCACCATGAGCGATTCAGGCCGCGCGATCGTCGCGTCGGCACCAACCCGCCTCGACTTCGGCGGAGGGTGGACAGACGTTCCCCCCTTCCCTGAAGAGCGAGGCGGTTTTGTATGTAACGTCGCCATCGATCGGCGCGCGACGGTGCATCTGACGTCGGCAATCACAGGTAGTACGCACGTCGATCGACTGGTCCGCGCGGCAGCACAACGGGCGTGTGTCAGCGGCGTGTCTATCACCATCGACAGTGATTTTCCGATAGGCGCTGGACTTGGTGGCTCGTCGGCCGCTGGCGTAGCGCTGGCAGCGGCGCTCCACGAATGGCGTGGTGAGTCGACCGACGCCGCCCTGCTCGCTGAATGGAGTCGGGCGGTGGAAGTCGAAGCGCTTGGCATCGCCGGCGGACGACAAGATCATTACGCGGCGGCGTTCGGCGGGGCGCTCGCGCTCCACTTCACCAGGGTCATACGGGCGGAGCGACTGCCGCTGTCGACGTCGACGCAATCAACGCTCGAACGACAGTGCCTCCTGGCCTATACTGGCGAATCGCGCATCTCGGCTACCACCATCACTGCGGTGCTCGACGCCTATCGCCATCGCGTTCCGCGCGTGATTCAAGCGCTCGATCGGATGGCACGGCTCGCTCGCCTCATGCGCAATGCGCTGGTGGTCGGCGATATCGATGAACTCGCAGCGCTGGTGCAGGAACACTGGCAGCACCAGCAGGCATTACACCCAGGAATCACCACCCCGCGAATCGATGCCATCGCCGACGCCGCGATCGCGGTCGGCGCGACCGGTCTCAAAGCCCTCGGCGCCTCTGGTGGTGGTTGCGTAATCGTGTTTGCGCCTGCCGACCGCGTGGAGGTGGTCGCGCGCGCTATTGCTCCGTTCGCCGAACTGTTAGCGTGGAAGGTCGACACGCGCGGGGTAGTCGTCGAAGCAATCCGCTAGTGGCCAGTGCCCCGTTAGCGTATTGCGTATTGCAGATAGCCTTTTGCCCATAGCGTTTTTGCCTTTCCCCATCGCCCCCCAAAGTGTCTTCTCGTTTCCCCCTCGATGCGATCGCACTGACGGAAGCACTCATCGCGATCGACTCGCGCAATCCACGACTGGTCACGGGTGCGCCGGGGGAAGCCGAGTGCGCGCGCTTTCTGGCGGCCGTACTGAGTGGTTGGGGATTCGCCGTCTCGCTCACTGATGTCGTTCCGGGTCGTCCGAACGTACTTGCGCGCATCGGGCCCACGGGACGCAGCCCGTTGGTGCTGAACGGCCATCTCGACGTCGTTGGCACCGACGGGATGGTACACGCGCCCTTTGAGCCATTAACGGTTGGAGATCGATTGTACGGGCGCGGCGCGTCCGACATGAAGGGCGGCATCGCAGCGATGTGTGTGGCCGCCGCGCGAGCCGCCACGCGTGGTGCGCTGGCCAGCGAGATCATCATCGCGGCCGTGTGCGATGAAGAGTTCGAGTCCATTGGGACCCGCGCGCTGTTAGACGACGGGCTGCGCGCGACCGGGGCCATCGTGACCGAGCCGACGCGCCTGGCTGTCTGTCCGGCACACAAGGGGTTCGCGTGGATTGAGCTGACGTTTCACGGCCACGCCGCACACGGCAGTCGTTTCGACGTTGGCATTGATGCTGTGCGCCACGCCGGACTGCTGTTGGCCGCGCTGGATGGCTTCGAGCGCACAACACTGGCGACGCGTCGACATGCCTTGCTGGAACGTCCATCATTGCACGCCGCGATGATTGAAGGAGGCACGGGATGGTCGACCTACGCCGAACGGTGCACGCTCCGCATCGAGCGACGCACGATTCCGGGAGAGTCGGGCGAAAATGCCCTGGCCGAGATTGACGCCCTGTGTGCGACGCTGGCCCAATCGCACGCGACGTTTCGGGTGACGTCGCGATTGGTGTGCGCGCAGCCGCCAAGTGATCTCGCAGTCGATGCCGCACTCACACGAGCGGTGAGCGTGGCGGCGAACACCGATGGCCACGCGGCACCGATCGAAGGGCTATCCTGCTGGACCGATGCCGCGCTGTTCAACCAGGCGGGAATTCCGGCGCTCTGTTTCGGCCCTGGCGATATCGCGCGGGCGCACTCGGCGGAGGAATGGGTCGAGCGATCTCAGATCGAACGGGCGGCGCACGTGTTGGAGATGGTGTGCGCCGGGTGGGGTCGGTAGGTGACGAACTACCCCCGCGTAGCTTGACGTGCGTACCCGTGTCGACTTTCGTCCCTCCTTCATGCCGCTGTCCATTCTGCAATACGATCGTCTCGAACTGGCCATCACCAAGGGCACCCGTCTCGCGTTCACTCGACGTGGCACGGAGTATCTCGTCGTGCCTGAGCGACTGCGTATTGACGCCGGTCGTGAAGTGATCATGACCCGACATCCGTCTACTGGACACCGCCTCGAGCTGTTCATCGACGAACTGGATAGCGTGGAGTCGGTGCGATGAGTGCGCAGTTCCCACTGGTTGCGGTTTACGCCGATGAATCGTGTCTGGGCAACGGCAAGAGTGGTGCGACACCGGGCGGCTTTGGCGCGTTAGTGGAGTGGCGCCGACCCGATGGTGTGACACAGCGTTTTGATTTGTGGGCGTCGGAGCGTGACACCACCAACAACCGCATGGCTCTGCGGTCGGTGATAGACACCATGCAGGCCCTTTCGCGGAAGGGCAATTCGCTGTCGGTGCATTTTACCACCGACTCGCGCTACATCGTTGACGGAATGACGTCGTGGGTGCGCGGGTGGATTTCCCGCGGATGGCGCCGCAAGCAGGGCGCGGTCGAGAATCTGGAGCTGTGGCAAGCGGCGGTCGAATCCATTGCCCGGCACGAATGCCAGTGGGCATGGGTCAAGGGTCACGCCGGCCATCCGCAAAATGAGTATGCCAACCACTTGGCGACCCGCGCCGCCGCACAACAAGATGCTTCGGACGGCCTGATCGATTCGTCATTCGAACGCTGGTGGAGCGAACAACCGGTCAGATCGACCGCCCCACGGGCCGCGCTGTCGCCAATCATCGACACCACCGCGTTCACTCCGGCGGCCGCGTTACCCGCCCCAGCGATGGCGCGTCGTCTCAAGTAGGTCTCCTGACGCATAGGCGCCGGGAGCTTTCCGAGACGCCCATGTTCAAGTTTCTCCTCATCCTCGCGCTGGGAATCGCCCTCGGCTACGGCTACGGCTGGAAGGACGCCCAAGTCCACGAGAAAAACGTCGCCGGACGATTGGTCGACCGAATTGGCGGGGATAACAAGAGTATGATGAGCTCGGATGCCGACGCCACGACACGTTCGGTGGTCGGTAAGTGAGTTTGTCGGATCGCTCGCTGGACGATCTCGACCGGCTCGCATTCCGTCTCGCTCGCATCATTCGCGAGCAGTACCCGCAGCTTGGCACGCAAGGCTTTACGCTGATTGACCTCGAAGAACGGCTGCTGCCGTTTCGCGAGACGCGGCGTGAGATGGCCGACGGCGGAACCGAGTCGTGGGAGCGAGCCATGTTGCGGCTGCTTTCCGGAGAGCGCGATATCATCACCGCAGAGTCGGGACTGCGCGAGGCATGCCGACAGGCGCTCCAGGCGCCGTCGCCGACATTGGCCTTGGTGCGCACGTGGTCAAACAGCCTCCTCACGCTTGCCACTCCCGACGCCAACGGCGCCGTCGCAACCGCGGGCGTGCGCAACCAGTCGAGTCACGCATGCCGATACTGCGGTGGCCGACTGCCCGAGGGGCGGCGTTCCACGTTCTGTGCGCACTGCGGTCTCGATCTCACGAAGCGACAATGTCCAGCGTGTAGCACCGAGCTCGATGCCGCCTGGCGTTTTTGCGTCACCTGCGGGCGCGGGGCGGATCATGACGGCGAAGTTTTGAGTCGTGAGTTCTCAGTTGTGGGTTCTGAATCCTGACTGCCGAGTTCTGAGTTGTGAGTTCCGAGTTTTGAGGTGACTGCTGACTGTTGACTGTTACTTCGCCGTTAGAACAGGACCGCGTGTCGTTCGAGCGGGTATTTTTACGACATGCATCGAATTCGATTTCCGTCCACGGTGACGGTCGTCAGCGTGACCCTGCTGCTGAATGCGTGCGCGACCGCGACACCGGTAGGGGCACGGCCAGGCGCGACCGCCGGAGCGCCAGCCACAGACGTTTCATCGCCAGCGCAGCCCGTTGCCACTCGCTGGCCGGTGAAGACTGCCGAGCACATTGACTTGTGGCTGCACGCGTTCGCGATGCTCACCAGCGACTCCGCCGACGCCGCACCGATTCCGCTGTACCGGCTCGGCTATCGCGACTCGCTGATCGTGGTGCGGAACCGGGTGAATATCTTGTCATCGCTTGATGCGAACCGTGTCGTCCTCACGACCGGGCTGGCCGCATCCAGTGGATATCTTCAAGCGCAGTTTTTGCCACTCGACATGGCCAACTGGGATGTCGTGCGCGCGTTCGCCGAGCGTTTTCTGTTGTATGAAGGAGACCCACGCCGAGCCCCCGACAAGGCGACGGCCGCGCGCGTGATGCAATTCGCCTCGATATTTCCCAGTGCCCCCGATCGCGAGTGGTTGCGTCTTTTCGTGGCTGCGGTGAGTGACGAGCAGCTTCGATTCTTTGCCGATGAGCATGCGCGTGCGGTCCGGGGTCGTGCTGCGGTGATTACGGCAGTAGACTCACTCTGGCAGCGGGTATACCGCGCTAAATTTGATCGGTTTCTGACGAACACCGGACAGCGCACCGGCGACATGGTGCTGTCGTTGCCGATCGGCGGCGAAGGGCGCGCAGGACTGGGACGCGATGGGCAAACGGTGGTTGTGGTACCATTTCCGTCGCGAATCTCCGACGCCGTCGAGGTGATTTTCGTGTTCGCCCACGAAGTGACCGGCTCGCTGGTGGCGGCCGTAGTGGCCGACAATTCCACGCCGTCCGAACTGCGGGCCGGGACGGCGGGACGACTGGTGTCGGTTGGTCAGGTACGGGCCGGCGCGATGCTGCTGGAGCGCGTGGCGCCAGAGTTATTGGACGGATACATGCGCTTTTATATCGCGCAGTCCCGTGGGCGCGTCGAGGAGGCATCGTCACCCACAGCCCGCAGTGCGGCGTTTGCTCGTCGCTTTGAATTGTCGGTGACGATCCGCGACGCACTGCAGCGTCAGATCGAGATCGTACTGGGCGGAATCTGACCAGCGAGTTTGACGTAGGTTACCTCATGTCCAATCCCACCGATTCCAATCGCCACCTTCCGGTTCCGGCGTCTGATGCCGCCCAGCCGGCGCTGCCGCGCATCGCGCTCGAACGCGTGTTGGCGCGCGCCACTGAACTTCAGGGAGATGGCGGCGACGTCTCAGACGCGGTCTCCGAGTCGCGGCTTATGGAGATCGCGCGCGAGGTGGGAATCGATACGCAGCATTTGCGACAGGCGCTCGCGGAGGAGCGTGCGCGACTGCCCATGCAGGAACGCGAGCATGGCGCCGTCCTCGACGCGCTGGGCACCGCCACCGTGTCCGTACAGCGTGTCGTTCCCGGAACCGCCGCAGAGATCTTGATAAAACTCGAGGCGTGGATGCCACGCATGGAGTCGTTGTCACTGCGTCGGCGCGTCGCCGATCGCGTGAGTTGGGAACCGCGTCGCGATCCGCTCGGCAACTTTTTTCGATCGCTTGGCATGGGCGGACGACGTCTCGACTTGGTGCGGCTCGATCAGGTGGTCGCCAGTGTTACGGCGATCGACGCGACGCGCAGCGTCGTGCGCTTCGATGCGGAGGCGTTCGCCGCGAGGCGCGCGCAGCGCACCTCGGTGCTGTTGGTCACGCTGGCGCTGGTGTTCATGGGACTGGGACTGGCCGTGCCCCTCGTGCTGCTGGCGGGCGGCGGGATTGCCAGCGTGGGGCTCGCCGGCGTCGGCGCCTTCGTGAGCGGGCTCGGGTACTTCAGCTGGCGCACCATCCGTCGTGGCTATCGTGAGATGATCGATCGCACGCACTTGCGACTGGAGCAGCTGCTCGACGACCTGGAGACCGGTGGGATGCAGCCGCCGCCGAGTTTGGCGAGACAGGTGACGGCGGCGCTGCTGAGGTGAG
>JANLVM010000791.1:0-19441 GCA_031364015.1 Gemmatimonadaceae bacterium | reverse complement strand
AAGTGCGATGACGTCGATTTTCTTGGTGAACAGCAGGGTGAACGCCCCGCCGACGCCAACGGCCACCGCGATGGCGCACCGAAACAGCCTCCACCGCAATTCCTCGAGGTGATCGAGAAACGGCATTTCACCCTGCGCAATCCCCAACATCGTGGTGAGTCCCTGAGCGTGTCGTCGGTGGCCGTTTAGCGCAGCAATTTGAGCTGCTCAGCGGCAAGTTCCGCCTCAAGGCTCTTGGGATACCGACTGACCACATCGGTCAGCAGTTTGCGCGCTTCGGGCGTGCTACCCTTCTGCAGGGCAATCTGTGCCCGCTTATACAAAGCGGTCGGCGCCCGGGGCGAATCGGGATACAGAGTCACCACCGCCCCGTACGACGCGTCCGCCCCCGCGAGGTTCTTCTCGCGATTCAATGACTCGCCGATTTGGAATTGCGCGTCGGGCGCGAGATCACTGGCCGGGAAATTCGACAACAGCTCCTGAAAGAGTGTGCGCGCCGTCGACGTGCTGCCGCGCTTGAGCTGGTCAAGGCCACTCTGGTACAACTGCGCCGGCCCCGGACCACGCGACAGCGTGTCCACGATCGGCGGCACCCCACCCGTCGTGATCGGAACCGTTCCAGGGGCTCCCGCCGATCCTGGCGGAATCACCGGCGGCGAGGTTGGCGGAACGATTGGCTGGGCATTGTTGCGCGTTTCAAGCTCGGCGCGGAATCGATTGAGATTCGCCTGACTCTGGCCCAGCAACGCCTGCACCTGGAGCAGCTGTTCTTTGATGAGGCGCAGTTCACCGCGGACATCGCCCTGAATGCTCACCGTGCGCGCACTGATGCGAGCCAGCGAGTCATTCGCCACCGCGATCAGGCGGGATGCCTGCACCAAGGCCTCTCGCTGTTCGGTGTCCCGGCGCAACAACTCGGTGCGCAACGACGCCACATCGCTTTGGACGATGCGGACGTCGCTACGCGTTGCGAAACAGCCCGCGGCGGCGATCAGCGCCGCCAGAGGCACCATCCGCCACACGCGACGGCCCTGCGCGGCGACGCCGAGCGCGACGCCGAGCGCGACGCGTGGCATCATGGCGCGCGCAGCTGGTCCCCACCGGCGATGATCTCGAACTCATCGCGACGGTTCTTCGACCAGGCGTCCTCACCGGTGCCTTGCATCGCCGGACGCTCGCGACCAAACGTGGTCGTTTCCATCCGCGATGCATCGATGCCACGATCTGACAAGTACCGCTTGGCCGTTTCGGAGCGACGACGACCGAGGGCAATGTTGTACTCGTCGCTTCCGCGATCATCGCAGTGGCCGGAAATCCGGATACGCAACTGCGGGTTGGCATTGAGGATTCTGAGTTTTTCGTCCAGCGACGCCTTCGCGTCGTCGCGCAGTTCATCCGCGTCGTACTCGAAGTAGATCGTCGACAGCATCGCCGCGCGAGCCGCCGCAATGCGGGCGGTCATCTCGGCCGTCGTGTTGTCAGTCCTCGGCGGCGTCGACGGCTCCGGGCGCGTCGGCGGGGCGGTCGGGTTCGACGTGGGCGTCGGCGGTGGCACGACCGGTGTCGTCTTTTTCTTGCACGCGCCGAGCGCGAGCGAAGCGGAAGCCAGCAGCACGAACAAACGAGTCGAACGAATCATAACGAGAAACTCCAGGGGTCGAGGTGAACAGAGAACAGACAGGACTTACGGCAACGTCAGACGAGGGGACCACGCCGCCAATCGAGCCATCGATCCGCGCGTGACCTGCCGCGTTCGACCGGTCTCGACATCGACCACCCACAACTGCCGCACCCCACTGCGATCGGACGTGAACACGAGGTGTCGCGAATCCGGCGCCCAACTGGGATCATCGTTGCGACCTTCCGAGGCGACGGAGCGCACCGATTGATCGCGCACATTGATCGTCATGATCTGCTTGCTATTCCCGTTCAGCGACTGAAACGCAATCAGTCGTCCGTCCGGAGACCAGTCGGGCCCCGTGCGATTGCTGCGATCCCCGTAGGTGGCGGCACTGAGCACTTCGGCGTTCGTACCATCCACATCGCTAATATACACATCGCTTGTGCCCGAGCGGTCACTCATGAATACGATTCGTTGCCCGTCCGGACTGAACGAGGGCTGCATGCTGGCGCGCCCGCGCCCTACGCTGATCCGGCGAGGCATGCCGCCCTCGATGGGCATCGCGTGGAGATCGGTGCCATTCTCCGCCACCCGCGCAAAAATCACCGTTCGCCCGTCTGGGGACACCGCTGGTGACACGTCATTGCTATTGGGCGCCGACGCCAGCACGCGCTGCGACCCGGTCGTCAAATCAACGAACATGAGCGGGTTGCGTGCGCCATCCAGCACACTGTACACCAACGCCAGACCCGACGGCACCCATTGCGGCGACATCCCACTCGCCGTTGCCGGGATCACATTTGCGCCATCACTGTCAACTGTCCACACGCGCCCGTCGCGCGTGAACGCGATGCGCGTCTGGGCGATACCGCGCTGTCCGGTGATCCACTCCACGATGCCATCGGACACCCCGTGAACGGCCATACGCCACGCCGGTGAGCCTGCGGGCGCCGGCAAGGCGAAGTCCTTCTGATTGACGACGGCCTGTTTGGCCACGTCGTGCAGCACAATGCGCAGCCAGCCAGAAGGCAGCAGGGTCCCCTGCACCACGCCGTCGACGGCGAGCTTGGCATACAGCGCATAGTTGGCCGGACCGACGGGCGCGGCAACGCTTGACGAGGCGATCATCGTGAATCGATCGCTGTAGTCCAAGTCGCGGGCCAGCATCATGGAGAGCGAATCCCCCATCGCGCCACCAATCGGTTGCACCAGCAATCCCGTCTTCTGCCCAGCGCGAACCGTAAGGCCGAGACTGACGCCCGGCGGTCGATCTTGCGCCCGCACGATGGGGGCCAACAACGCGAGCGGTAGCAAAATGAGTGCGCCGCTCATCACAGAGGCGCGCCCAGCGGCGCGCAGTGCAGCCATTGACATCAGATCATCCCGGCCGAAGGGCGTAGTCAAATGTGAAGTAGACAATGAGCACGTCGTCGGTCCAGCCCGAGGGCAGCGGACCAAAACTGCGAGACGCTCCAACCGCCTCGACGGTACCCGTTGCTTCCAAATCAAATAAACGGTTACCCGACGACTTGACGACCTCGATGTCGGCAACCGATCCATCACGCCGAATCAAGAATTTGACTTCGGCCAACAACGCCGCTGACGACGGGCGGGTCGTATACGCCAGCGTGATCTGCCGAACGATATTGCTCAGGTACCCAGGGAACGGAAACGCGATCCCTTCAGTGCGCAGATTGCGAACGTCCGCCCCCTTCCCGCCCTCCTGACCACTTCCGGCCTTAGGGAGCGTGGTGGCCTTCGTCGCGGTCGTCGCCGACTTGGCTCCGGCCGCGTTCGACCGTGCCGTCGACGGCGTCGCCTGTGGCGTGGCGGCGGCGGGCGCCCGCTTGCTGGGCAATGCCTTCTCCGTCGGCGCTCGTTCGGCGCCCGAAGGGGCCGGTGCGGTCGTGGGCGTATCGGACGCATTTGGCGTCACGACCCCCGCCTGCCGGAGCCCCTTGGGAGCCCCAATCAGCTCGACCCGGTAAATGGGCGGACGCGGCGCGTCGTGCTGCATGCCCCACAGGACGAGCGCCGCCACAAACGCCACGTGAACAATACTGGATACCACCAGCCCGGTTTTGAGTGCTCCCGACTGGGGCTCGTTTCGTCGGCGCACGACGAGCGTGTTCACCGTGCCGCCTTCGGCTCACCCACCAAACCGACATCCTTTCCCGCGTTCCGAATGGCGGCGATCACGCCAAACACAATGCCGTACGACGCCAGCGAATCGGCACGCACCGTGACCCCCCCGCCACCTTTCTTATCGGCCAGTGCCTTGATGCTCCCGGCGAACTCCCGTTCGCTCAGTCGCACCTCATCCACGTAAATACGACCTTGGCGATCAATGCTCACGACGAGACCACTCTTCGCGTCGAGCGGACGCACGTCGGCCTTGGGGAGATTCACATCGACGCCACCCTGCATGATGGGCGCGGTGATCATGAAGATCACCATCAAGAGCATCATCACGTCGATCAACGAGACAACGTTGATCTCGCCATTGACCCCCATGCGGTCACCGCGACGTCGGCCTCGCATCGTGACTCAAATCCTGCCTTCGCGCACCATCAGCGCGATGAGTTCCGAACCAAACCCTTCGAGCGAACTGTCAAATCGATTCAATCGAGCGGCAAAGATGTTGTAGGCAAAGGCCGCCGGAATCGCGACGGTGAGGGCCGCGGCCGTCGCCAGCAACGCCGTGGCGATGCCCGGCGCCACCGCACTGATATTGCCGGAGCCCTTCTGCACGATGCCATCGAACGCGCTGATCACGCCCAGCACGGTGCCCAGCAACCCGATGAGCGGGCTCACGCTGCCGACCGTCGCCAACCACGGAATAAACTGTCCCAGCGCCTCGCGCTCCTTGCCCGATTCGGCGTCGAGCACCAGCCGAAGCGCCTCGACCTGCGAACCGGACAGCCGCGCCGTACGCTCGGGCGTGGCACCGAGGGCTGGCTTCGTGTCGTTCAGAAATTGCACAGCCCGCGCGAACACCGCCGTGAACGCACTGCTCTCCGCGCGCTGTGCCAGTTGCGTGGCCTCGTCGATTCCCCGCGCACGTTCGAAGTCGTTGACAAACGAGCGACCCCGCGATTCCGCCACGCGAAACGCGCGCCACTTCGCGAACATGATGGCCCACGACAGCAACGACAGCACGACCAACAGAATCAACACGCCCTTCGTGACGAGATCGGCGCGGAGGATCATGCCAACCAGTGACCCGGACATCGATGTCGGCGGCGCACCGAGCTGCAGCAGCGCGAGCGTCGGCACGGTCATCGTGCTCAACGCGTCACGGCGCCCGAACGGCGCCCAGCGAAGTAGCGATAGGTATGGGCCAGACCGTCGGCGAGCGACACGGCTGGCGACCAGCCCAATACCTCGCGCGCCTTGCTTGTATGCAATGCCGAACGAGCCAATTCACCCGCGCGCGCGGGGGCGTAGTCGATCGCGGCGTTGGCTCCGGCCACCGACTGGAGGGTCGTGGCCAACGTGTTGACCGATGTTTCGATGCTGGTCCCGATATTAAACGCCCTCGCATCGAGTCGGCCAGGCGCTGGCAGCGTGGTCGCTATGGCCGCCGCATAGTTTGCTCCCGCCACATCGCCGGCGTACACGTAGTCGCGCGTTTGCTCGCCGTCGCCAAACACCGAGAGCACACGACCGTCGAGAAGGCGATTGCAGAAAATGGCCACCACGCCGGCTTCACCATGCGGGTCCTGACGCGGTCCATACACGTTGCCGTACCGTAGCGCGACCGTGTCGAGTCCATGCACACGTCCGTAGTACGCGAGGTAGTACTCCACCGATAACTTCGCGATCCCGTAGGGTGCATCAGGATCTTTCGCAAAAGTTTCCGTACTGGGTGGCGGATCGAAATCCCCGTACAACGCGCCGCCGGTCGACGAGAACACCACCCGCGTCGCGTGTTCGCTGGCGTGTACCGCCCGCATGAGGTTGAGCGTTCCCAGAATGTTTCGCGTGGCGTCGTACACCGGATCGAGCACGCTGCGACGCACATCGATTTGCGCCGCGAGATGACAGATGACATCGAAGCGTCCGTCGCGCACCAGGTCGGCCGCGTCAGGCGTAGTGATGTCGCCGCGCACAAAGCGCGCGGACGGCGGCAGGTTGTCTTCGCGACCGCTCGAGAGATCATCGACGATGGTGACCTCCCAGTCGCCGGCCAGGAATCGATCTGCCACATGCGAGCCGATGAACCCTGCACCACCCGTCACCAATACCTTCTTCGCCATGCCGTCGCGTCCTCACGCCAGGGTTGTCGACTCGAGTTCACCCGAAGCGGCGACGGCCCTCCACAGGTAGCGACGTGAAGGCGCGAAGTGCCGCTCGCCTCACGCGAGACGTTCGGAATCCCGCAATGTACACACGCGCTCGCGACAACGGGTCGCGAGCGCGTGTGCAGGCACTGTGGAGACGGATAGAACGTGAGGTCGATCACGGGGAGCCTGTCCACGCGACCACGCGCGCGTTCGCGCTATGGTACGCGCGACACGCGTCGTGCTCTGACCCCGGACGCGATTTCGGGGAGCGTTTGACCGATGACAATCGCGGTACTCCCTGACGCGCCGACTCGCACCACCCGAACCATGGCAATCCGCTCCTCGCCACCGGTGGCGGACGGACGAACGAGCGCGAACTGCTCGCCGGCTTTTACCCCCTGCGCCTGACCAGCCGCGAGGAGCAGAAAGGTTTGGAGGGTCGGGAGGAGTTCGCTCGCGTCAATCCAGCTGACGGTGGTCTCGACGTCGCGACCAGCAACCGGCTCCGAACGCAGACCGGTTGGCACTGCGGCGCCTTCAATCGAAAACAGCGCTTCGCCTTGTTCGACCACACCGTACACGGAGCGTACGTACGCGTGCGCCGTCGTGCTGGCATCGACCTTCGTCACCTGAAGAATACCCGTCGGCACAGCCACCAGGACACCCGGAGACAGCACGCCGCCGCGTCGTACCGCGACCAGGCGGTCACCAACGGAAAGCGTCGTGCCAGTGGGTGCGGCAATCTCCACTTGATCGGCCAACTGCATGCGCTTGGGCTCGGGCATGGTCGAACCAGCATCATCAAGTCGACGGATTACTCGCCCTGCCTGCGTCCACCGCGATGCAGCAACGGGGAACGGCGCGGTCTGATACTCACCAGTGCGCGCGGCCGGCTCGGCGTGCAGCCGTATGGCATTGGCCGATGCCGCCGCGATACTGGCGTCGGGGACTCGCAGCACGAATACGGTTGGCGACTCGCCCGCCGGGCGATAGAGCTTGAGGTCGGCGACATCGACGAGTCCGATGCGCGCCGGGGCGTTTCTGAGCATCCGTTCGGCTTTCACCATCGGACGCATCACGCCAGGTGGCGTCATCGCGCCTGTATCCAACCCGCTCACGGTGGTCTTCGGGATCGCCGCCAGCGTGGTTTTCGGGTTCCGCCCTGCGCGAGCATCGGCGTCAGGTCGTTTCGCGCTTGAGGCGTTGGCCTTTCCCGACGTCTGCTCGGCCAGCGCGCCCGGGGGCCGCTTTGTCACCACTGGACCCATCGCCGCCGATGGCACCGATAGCGCTGGGGCCGCTGGTGTCGTGGCCATTCGAGGTATCGCGGTATCTGCGCGCGTCAGTCGCGTCGAGGCTGAAGCCGCCACCGCACGACGCGAGGGTAGCACCAACTTCCTGCCGATTCGGAGCACCGTATCGCTGGATAGGGCGATTCCATTGCGCCGAGCGACGGCGCGCCAGTGATGACCATCGCTGTAGTATTTGGTGGCGATACTCCACAGCGTTTCGCCCGCCTTCACCGTGTGGGTGGTGGGCGCGGTATCCTTCGCGGTGGGCGGCGGCTGCCTGGATTGCGCGCCTTTCGCCAGCGCAGCGGACGTGGCCTCCTGTGCGTGGACGACCACTGGATGCCAGATCACCAATAGCGCGAGTGTGGCCAGCACAGCCATCACGACTCGCGCCAGCAGGAGACGTGGCGCAGCGTGACCAATGGTGGATAAGTGCGCCTGTTTAGCAGAGCGCATCGGCGAGCCTCTTGGTGGAAAGTCCGGTACACCACATCGACGGCGGCGCAACCCAGGTCCGCCCGGAAATAGTTGGACGGTTCCCAACGGCAGACGCCTACCGCGCACGTGCGTCACGTGCGCGGCATCACGTTTACGGCCCTTTCTGTTTCACGCCGTCGAACGTCCTCACTCGGTGTCGGTGAGAACGTTTGGGACCGTCAGAAAGGCAGATCATCATCCTCATCTTCCAGCGCTCCGGGGAAATCGCTGAAGTCGTCTCCCTTGGCTCCTGCTGCGGGTGCACCTGCCGGCTTGCTCCGCGCCGGAGCCGACGCCCGCCGAGGTGCACCGCCTTCCGTGTCGTCACCGCCACCGGGCTTACCGCCAAGGAGCATCAACTCGCGGACGCGAATCTCCGTGGTGTACCGCGTCTGATTGTCCTTGTCCTGCCACTGGCGATACTCGATCTCGCCTTCGACGTAGATCTTCTCGCCTTTCTTCACATAGCGCTCAACCACGTCGGCCAAGCCGGAGCCCTTGCTGTTGTTCCAGACCACACAGCGATGCCACTCCGTTTTCTCTTGCTTGGCGCCAGCCTGATCGTTCCACGAGCGGCTGGTGGCCAAGGAAAACTGCGCGACCTTTCCGCCGCTGCCGACGGTTCGGATTTCGGGATCGCTCCCAACGTTGCCAATAAGAATGGCCTTGTTCAGACTGCGGCTCATGGTGCCTCCTCGCTGTGCGTACATGTTCCGGCGTCGAATCGCTCGGGCCGGGTTGTTTGGTAACCTAGGATGGTTTTACGGAAGCACCAAACCCCCGCGCCGCACCACCATGCCTGGTATTGCCGGCGCGACCGCACGCCCTCAACGGGCGTACAATCAGTCACTGGTCGGCCGTTCCCACCGCAAGACTAGCGCATCCTCCAGGGGATCGCGGTAGTAGGCGGGGCGGCGACCCACCGGTGCGAAGCCGCGCGATGTGTAGAGTTCACGCGCGGCATCATTGGAGAGCCGGACCTCAAGAAAAACCGCAGTGAGGCCTAGCGCCACCGCCGCGCCGAGGGTCTCATCGAGCAGTTGCGCGGCGATGCCACGTCGTCGTCCGGTGAGCGCCACGGCGATATTGGCAATCTCCCCTTCGTCCAACACATGGAGCAGGATGCAATACCCGCACAGGGCACTGCGGGCATCCAGCGCGACGGTAAGTCGTGCATACGCCTGCGCGAGCAGATCGCTGAACGCCGAGGCGGGCCACGGATCGCTGAAAGCGCGCTGCTCGATCTCCGCCATCGCTCTGATGTCCTCGGTACGCGCCGGTCGCAGCGTGACTGGCGTGATCACGGCGCGGGCGCTCACTCGTCGACCGACAACGATCGCCCGTGCGTCGCTTCCCACTTGACTTGCGCTTCCGCGAGCCGTCCGTACGCCGGTTCCCACGTGCTCAACGAAACCTGCCCGCGTTCTCGCCACTCGAAAATATTTGGCAGTCGCGCGGCGTCGGGGACGACGCGTGACGCGGACGACGCGAGCGACGATCCGAGCACGACGAGTCGGTGCCGGTCTGCGGCGATCGACTCGAGGGCGGCGGTCGTCACCCGCACGACCTCACTGTCCGCGTGCACACGCAGTGCGTCGTCAATCGTGACGGCTTGCGCGTACCGTTCGCCACGAAGCGCGTCCGCATGCACGACGTACTGGCCCGTGCGCGCATGCGTGGCCGCAGCCAGCAACAACGAGGGGACGGCATACAGGGGTACCCCAGTCGCCTGCGCAAGTCCCTTGGCCATCGCGGCCGCAATGCGCAACGAGGTGAAGCTGCCTGGACCACTGCCGCAGGCGATGGCGCTGAGGGCGCTCACGCCAACACCCGCGAGGGCCAACGCGGCTTGCATGGTCGGGAACAGCGCATCCTCGCGCGAAACGCCCATCGCGCACTCCAGACGCTGCACCAGCGCATCCCCGCGCAACACGGCCACCGAAGCGGATGCGGTCGAGGCTTCAACAACGAGCGTGAGTTCGGCGCGTGGCGTACTGGCGCTGAGCGAACTCATGGTCGCGAGATTCTTCGTGCGAGCGTGCATCTTCCACGATCTCCCTGCGCGCGACCCTCGGCAAGGGCGACGCAGCGAGCTGTCACACCGCGATGTCACGCCACGGGCTCACGCCACGGGCTCACGCCGCCACAATCCGAATGACCACCGACTCCGCTCGATTCGTGGGTATTGCGGACAGCCGACGAAAGCGGTGGGAACCCCAGTGCCAGCGCGATCTGCGCGCCGCGCTCGCATCGTGCCTGAATGATTTCGCGCGTCATCTGCGGCGTCCTGGCGATCCGCACGAAGTGCACGATACGCGCGACCGGTCGTACAGCGCCCCCAGCGTTTCGTGGTCAAGCCCCGTTTCTCGGCCAAGCCGCATCGCGATGAGCGCCGTGCGGAGGGTGTGCCCGGGTCGCTGTCCCTCGGTCAGATCGAGCGCATACGTGAGCGCCGAGATAACTTCGGCCAGGCGCACCGTGTGCGTACGGGGCGCGGTCGAACGAACAGAGTCGAAAGTAGACACGAGGCGAAAGCGAGACGGAGGAACCATGGCCGTCGCCGGCTGCCCTGCATGACGTCTCGCGACACGCGCTGGTCACGCACGCGTTAGCGGCCCACCGCATCCCGTACCAAGAGAATCCGACGATCGCTGCGCTCGAGATCGTGTCGAAGTTCCACCGCGATGGCGTCGAGCGGTATCGCGTCGCCGGCACGATCGGGCCACTCCACCAGCATCACCGACGCGTTGGCGACCAGCTCGTCCCACCCGAGCGCGTCGAGCTCTGTCGATGCGCGCAATCGATACAGGTCGACGTGGACCACCGGTCCGCGAGGTGCGACGTACTCCTGGATGAGTGCGAACGTCGGACTCGTCACCGCCGACACGTCGACGACACCCAAGCCGCGGCACATTGCCCGCACCAAGGTGGTTTTGCCCGCCCCCAAATCTCCGGAGAAGGTGACGACCGCCGGACGCGGGAGCGCCGCGCCAAGCGCGTGTCCCCACGCTTCGAGGGAGGCGAGGTCTGGAGCGCGCGGGGCACCACGACCCAGTAGATATTTCAGCACATCAGTACCTGGCACCGCGCGCTCAGCGGCCGCGACGTCCACCGGGACGTCTCATCGGGGCCGATCCCGGTGGTCGTTTCGCCGCCTTTGACTCACCGCGCGCCTGGGCTGGTTTCTCTCCCAGGGCGGTGCGCACTTCGAAGAGTTGGTCACGAAGTCGTGCCGCCGCCTCGAAATCAAGCGCCGTAGCCGCTTCGCGCATGGCAATTTCGAGTTCGCCGACCAGCGTGAGCAGGTCTTCGCGTGATCGCGCCGCGCGTTCGCCACCCAAGGCTCGTGTCACCGGTGCCACGCCCTCTTTCTCCGTGCGCGCGTCGGCCACCCGCGTAATGAAGCGCACTTCGTCTACACTTTTGGTGACGCCGTAGGGAACGACCCCGTGCGCCGCGTTGTGTTCACGCTGGATATTCCGGCGACGATCGGTTTCGCCGATCGCCCGCTCCATCGACCCGGTAACGCGATCGGCGTACAGAATGGCCATGCCGGTGAGATGTCGCGCCGCCCGACCGATGGTTTGAATGAGCGCGCGATCACTGCGGAGAAATCCTTCCTGATCAGCATCGAGAATCGCCACCAGTGACACCTCGGGCATGTCCAGCCCTTCACGCAGCAGATTGATGCCGACCAGCACATCAAACTCGCCGAGTCGCAATCCCCGCACGATTTCCATGCGTTCGATTGCGTCGATGTCGGAATGCATGTATCGCACACGCACACCCATCTGCTGCAGATAGTCGGTGAGATCTTCCGACATGCGCTTGGTGAGCGTGGTGACCAACACCCGTTCGCCGCGCCGTTCACGCTGACGAATTTCGTGCAGCAGGTCATCCACCTGCCCCTTGACAGGACGGATCTCCAGCACGGGATCGAGCAGTCCGGTCGGGCGAATGACCTGCTCTACCACCACCCCTTCCGAGAGTTGCAGCTCAAGCTCTCCTGGTGTCGCCGACACGTTGATCAGTCGCGGCACCAGCGCCATGAACTCTTCAAACACCAACGGACGATTGTCGAGCGCGCTGGGCAGTCGAAAGCCGTAGTCCACCAGCGTCAGTTTCCGGGCGCGATCGCCAAGGTACATGCCGCGAATTTGCGGAAGCGACACGTGTGACTCGTCGACCACCACCAGATAGTCGTCGGGGAAATAGTCCAGCAAACACGCGGGGCGTTCTCCCGCCTCGCGACCGCTCAGGTGGCGTGAATAGTTTTCGATCCCCGCACATGTGCCGATCTCGGCCATCATTTCCAGATCGAAATTCGTACGCTGCTCGAGTCGTTGCGCCTCCAGCAACTTCCCCTGCGATTGCAACTCGGCCAGGCGACCCGTCAGTTCATCGCGAATGGCCAGGGCTGCGCGTTCGATAGTGGGCCGACTGGTGATGAAGTGTTTCGCCGGATACACGGCGGTGCGTTCCAGCGTAGCGATCGTTTCGCCGGTGAGCGGATCAATCCTGGAGATACGCTCGATCTCATCACCCCACATCTCGAGCCGCACCGCCTGCTCCTCGTAGGCGGGAAAAATCTCGACCGTGTCACCGCGCACACGAAACGTGCCGCGGTCGAAGGCGACGTCGTTGCGCAGGTACTGGATGCCGACAAAAGCGCGAAGAATGTCATCACGCGCGATCGTTTGCCCTTTGGCCAGCGAAACCATCCGCTCACGGTACGCGATGGGATCACCGAGGCCATAAATGGCCGATACGGTGGACACGATCACCACATCGCTGCGCTCCATCAACGACGACGTCGCCCGCAAGCGCAGTCGATCGATGTCCTCGTTGATGCTGGCGTCCTTTTCGATGTAGGTGTCGCTGGAGGGGACGTAGGCTTCCGGCTGGTAGTAGTCGTAGTACGAGATGAAGTACTCGACCGCGTTGGCAGGAAAGAAACTCTTGAGTTCCCCGTACAACTGCGCGGCCAGCGTTTTGTTGTGCGACAGTACCAGCGTGGGCCGACCCCACTGCTGAATGACGTTGGCAATCGTCATCGTTTTGCCGGAGCCGGTCACGCCGAGCAGCGTCTGGAAGCGATCACCCCGTTGCAGCCCGCTACTCAACTCCACGATCGCTCGCGGCTGGTCGCCGGCGGGTTCAAACGGGGCCTGGAGGAGAAAGGGCTCGGCCATCTCAGTAATATAGCACGGTGTCGGCGTTTGTTCGGGGTCTTCGCCGATCGGGTGTCCTCTTACTCGTCGGCGGTGATCTTCTCGCGACGTCCCACGGCCCCAATCCCCTTCACCCGTCGCGCCGCCTTCATGATGCGCTCCAAATGGGCGAGGTTTTCCACCTCGACCATCGCCGATCCGCTCACCCGACCGTCGATGGTCTTGAGCTCGAGACTCTTGATGTCGGTGCCCGTCGCACTCACGGCCGCCGCGACGTCGGCATAGAGTCCGCGGCGATCGACACCCTCGAGCGCCAGTCGCACGACGAACCGTTCCCCGGCCATTTCGTGCCAGTCTATCTCGAGCCGACGCTCGGGCTCGTGCACCAACAACAACAGGTTGGGGCAATCGCCTCGATGGATACTGACGCCACGTCCGCGCGTGACGTAGCCCACCACTTTGTCGCCGGGCACCGGCTGACAGCACTGCGAGTAACGCATCATCAGGCCGTCCGCGCCTTGTATGCGAATACCCTTTCCCGTGCCACGCACGCGATCGACAATACGAGCCAACGTACTGGGCTTCTCGGCCGGCTCCGGCGCGTTTTCCAGTTCCGGATGCAGCGCCTTGACGACCTGCATCACCTGCACGTCGCCGGCTCCGACCGAGGCAATCAGCTGAATCGCATCCTTCAGCTTGAGCTGTCTGGCGATCGGCAACAGCGCCTGATCGTCCGCCTTTGGCAGTCGACGGCGCCGGAGTTCCCGCTCGATGATCTCGCGGCCGAGTCGCATGGCCGACGAGCGCTCTTCGAGCCGCAACATCTGACGAATCTTGTGTCGCGCGCGACCGGTTCGGACATGTGCGAGCCAGTCCCGACTCGGTTTCGCGTTCGGATTGGTCAGGATCTCAACCGTTTCCGAGTTCTTGAGCTCGCGGGAGAGCGGCGCGATACGCCCGTTGATCTTGGCGCCCGCGCAGCGCGCACCAACCTGCGTGTGCACCGCGAACGCGAAGTCCAGGGGAGTGGCACCCTTGGGCAACTGAATGACGTCACCCGTGGGCGTAAAGACGAAGATCTCGTCCTGATACAAGTCGAGTTTGAGAAACTCGAGAAACTCGCCCGGTGTCTCGGCGTCGAGTTGCAACTCCAACACCTGACGAAACCACGTCAGATGGCGATCGAGTTCATCCGAGTTCTTGCTGGACTCCTTGTAGAGCCAGTGCGCCGCGATCCCGAAGTCTGCGGTGCGATGCATGTCGCGCGTGCGAATCTGAATCTCGAACAGTTGCCGACCCGGACCAAAGACCGTGGTATGGAGCGACTGATAGCCGTTCGACTTGGGTTGAGCGATGTAATCCTTGATGCGTTCCTGCACCGGTGTCCAGCCATCGTGTATCACCCCCAGCGCGTGATAGCACTCGAGGACGTTCGGCACGATGACGCGAATGGCCAGCAGATCGTAGATGTCTTCGTAGGGTCGCTCGCGCTGCTGCATTTTCTTGTAGATCGACCACAAGTGCTTTGGTCGACCCGTGACGTCCACCTCGATGATCCCGGCGTCGGTCAGGCGCTTTTCCAGCGGCTCCCTCATTTGCGCGATGAGATCTTCGCGTTCGCCGCGTTTAGACGCCACCATCTTGGCCAGCGTCTTGTACGATTCCGGCTCGAGATGTTTGAATGCCAGGTCTTCCAGCTCCCAGCGCATCTTCGCCATACCAAATCGATGCGCGAGCGGTGCATACAGGTCGCGTGTTTCCTGGGCAATGCGACGCCGCTTCTCCGCGGCCAGCCAATCCAGCGTCCGCATGTTGTGCAGCCGGTCCGCCAGCTTGATCAGAATGACGCGCGCATCTTTGGCAATGGACAACAGCAGCTTGCGGTAATTCTCAACCTGCCGCTCTTCCCGTGACGAGAGCGGAAGATTGGCGATCTTGGTGAGCCCGTCGACGATCTGGGCGATCGCGGGTCCGAATTCGCGCTCGACATCGTCGATGGTGATGTCGGTGTCTTCGACGATATCATGCAGCAGTCCGCTGGCCACCGTCGCCGTGTCCAACTGCAGGTCGGCGAGAATGCGCGCGACCTGCACGCAATGGGACACATACGGTTCGCCCGAATGACGCACCTGGCCGGCGTGCGCCGCATCCGAGAATCGATACGCACGTACGAGGAGCTCGTGATCGAGCTTCTCGTACGTGCTGTCGGCACTCGGACCGAATCCGGGGATGACTTCGTGCAGCGCAACCGTGGTCACAGCAGACCCGCCTCCGCGAAACTCATGTATCGACCACGACCCACGATGATGTGGTCGTGCACCGGGATATCCAGCAAGCGCCCAGCGGCCACCAACTGCGCCGTCACGGCGCGATCTTCCGCCGAAGGCGTTGGATCTCCGCTCGGATGATTGTGCACCAAGATTACCGCCGCCGCCCGTTCGGCGATGGCTTCACGAAACACCTCCCGCGGATGCACCAACGAAGAATTGAGCAAGCCGCGTGTCACCAGCACGTCCCGCTCCAGGCGATGCTGCGCATCCAGCACGGCCACATGGAACTCCTCCACCGGCAACTCCTGCAACCGCGGCGCATACACCGCCGCCACATCGCGCGGCGTGCGCAACGGGACGCCCGCGTCCCGCGCCTCCAACGACAACCGTCGTCCCAGTTCCAGCGCCGCGTGCACAGCGGTCGCACGCGCCTGCCCAACGCCATGCACCCGCGTGAGGGCGGCCAACGGAGTAGCCGCCAACCGTCCCAACGAACCGCCGGTCACGTCGAGCACCGCCTGCGCGCACTGCAGCGCCGACCCTCCCGTACCCCCAGTGCCGAGAATCGTCGCGATGAGCTCGATCGTGCTCAGCGCCTGGGCGCCCAGCGATCGCATGCGTTCCCTTGGACGCTCGGTGTGTGGCAGCTCTCGAATACTTAGCGGGGATCGACCGGACTGGCTAGTCGGGGTTATCACAAAGATGCTCCTGAGGAGGGGTATTTGACGGGTTGGCCTCCCATGATGGCGTCCTTTGATCGCCGGAACGGTATCGCGCCACTGCCCGGACAATCGCTATCGCGCCGAGGACCGCGGTGAGCTGCACCAGTTATCGCGCAATCCGATATCGTGCGATCCCAACCACGTCGTCGTCATCCCGCAAGGCAATCCAGAGATCACTTCCCCGCGCGCGAATCGGCAGCCCTTCCATCGCCGGTCGGTGCGGAATGTGCAGTCGACCAAGATGCTTGCCGGTCTTGTCGTGGATATCAAACGTGACAGAGGGATCACCGTATTTCTCCGCATGCTGAATCCACAAGCGACCGTCATCGTCGACCGCGAGCTGCGCGATGGCCGATTTGGTTGACGGAATTTTGGCCGGATCGAAGTCGTTGGTGGCGTACGCAGCGATCTGCTTCTCGATGCCGGCAACCGCCGCCGCCCGCTCGGCCTTGCCGACCGGGAGGCGTGACAGCTCCACCCGTGTTTGCGCCAGTGTATCGTTCCGGCCGATGCGCACCAAGGCGACGAAGGTCGAACTGGGATCGGCGCACCACACCCCTCCAAATCCATCGGCGGCAGATCCACCACCCGTGGCGAACGGATACGTGCTGTACCTGTTGCCCTTACCTTTCGTTTCAGCCCTGATGCTCATTCCTGGCGCGATGTTACCCGATCCGCACCCCGGCATGGGGAAGGTGTCGCGAACGGCAGCCGAGGGGCTCCAGCGCCGCCAGTCCATGCGCCATGCGCCACCGGGGCTCTGATTCATAAACGGATCGATCAGCTCGCCAGTCGAGTGATCGAGCCACGCGCCCCACCGATAGCCATATCCGCGAATGGCAATGAGGTGTTGTTGGAGGAACTTCCCATCTGGTGCAAAGACCGTCAGGCGCCCGTTGCCGGGATCGTTGAGCCAGATACTGCCGTCGCGACGAATCAGCATACCGTTCGCATTCCGGAGTTCTCCAGGCCCGCTACCCTTCCGTCCAATCGACGACAGCGCCTTGCCATTGCCATCGAAGCGTCGGATGACCTGGTCTTTGAAGTCAAGCGCCCACAACGTGCCGTCCTTGCTGACGACATACTCGCGCAGATCGAAAAATGGCTCGCCGTTTTCGGTACCGTCGACGCGCCATACCTCCGTCGCGCGCCACGTGGGCACGCCGCTCTGCGCGGCGACCGGCATCGTGAAAATTGCTGTAACGATTGACAGCAACAGCGCTCGCGCGTGCATCGCGTGCATCATGGTTTTCTCCGACGCTGGTGATCCCTCGGCCAAAAGGGCCGACGAAACTCGTCGGCCCTTCCGTGCTGCTCACTCCATCCGTTACGCCCCGCCACCTCGTGGCTTCGCGGTGCGCCCGCCTCCACTCGAACTTCCGCCAGAGGAGCTACTCCCCGACGAACCCGATCCGGCAGAACTGCCGCTTCCGGAGCTGGTCGACGTCGGCGCCGAATAGGTAATCGGCTTTTCACGCGTGTAGCCCTGACCGTACACCGCCCTCCCCCGTGGCTCGGACGTGGCGGGGCGCGTCACGACCACGATCGGTCCATTACCGTTGAAGTAGCCTGGTCCCCAAAATCCACCCCCGTTTGGAAAGCCGAAGCCGTTCCCGAAGCCGTTCCCGAAGCGCGAGCCATACTGAAAGTCGAAGGGACTCCAACCGTAATAGCGATCGGCACCATACAGCCAACCCAATCCCATCGTCCCGTAGCAGTAGTCCTGCGTGAGCGAACATCCACTCGCTGCGATTCCACGGTCGTCGCCACGCAACGCGCGCGCGGCACGGCTGTCGGTGTCGATGCTGCCATGATTGCGGCGCACTACAAATGTTTTGGGATGCGACACCGCCACCATCATATCGATGACTCGGGGCGGCAGGCCGGCATCGGCCAGCCGTACCAACTCCTTCCCTGTCAGGTCAAAGCCCTGATTACGATTGGTAAACCACGCCTCAGCGACCGTCGCGTCGACCAGTTTCGCGACCTCCAGCACGTCATCCGTTGTCACCGGCGCACCCGCTGACGCCCGAACCGACGGCGTACCAAATCGCACGGCAGGACCGTTCACTCGTACCCATGCGCCACCGCCGCCCCGCGCAAACTCGGCATCGGCCACGCGGTGCAGTCCGTTCGTGCACACGTAGTCTGATTTCACACTGATGCGCTGTGAGTCGGCAGAGGGGTTCACGACGTCGCTGCCCGTGCAGCCCTCGCGCGGCGGCGACAAACGCGCGCCCGACGCATTGAGTACAGGGCGTTCGACGATGGCCCCATTCACAATGCCTTCCAGGGCAATCCCCGTGTCCCGAAACTGCGCGACGAACGTGGTGACGTTGCCGCCAACCTTTACGCTCTGCACCTGCACCCACTGCCCGTCCGCGTCGATCGACATGACGCCGCTTTCGACACGAGCCACTCCTCGTCCGCAGTGGAACGTCCCGCGCAACACCACACGACGACCGTCCGCACTCCACGTGCCGATCTCTTGCCCCGAGCACTCATCGACCGTCTTGGCGATCGCTTGCCCGGGATCAATCACGGTGCGCTCGGTGATCGCCCCGCCTGAAAAGTTCACCACTTCAACGCTCGTGGCGTTGGTGCCGGGCACGATGCAGAGCATGGTTGGCGCCGCAACGGACAGCGCTTCACCAGCCGATACGCTTGGTGTCATCGCACTCAGGGGCTTCCAACAACCCAGCCACGGCTGCCATCGTGCATCGTGCCCAGACCCGCTCCGCGTCAGCGTCGCCGCAGTCTGTGCGGCAGCAACCGTAGCGGACACCATCAGCGCGCCACACAGTACCACCGCTGCAGCGCGCGCTTGAAAGACAGAAATGAGTCGCATGATGACGCTCAGAAGCGGAGGTGAAGGCCGGTGGATAGCGAGAGGCCGGACAAATCAATGCGATCGAAGCCCTGGAAGTCTGCACCCATGCGCGCGTTGGCGCGATCGTAGCGCGCCTCGGTCACCAACCCCATGCGTGCTGAGAGCGAGTAGCTGACCCCAGCGGAGCCGTACGCCACCGACGTCCATCCCGACGATTCGAGCGTCGAGGGGAACACATCCAAGTTCTCAAAATCGACGAAATCGCCGCTCTGACGAAACGCGTAATACATCACACCGGCACCGCCGGCGATGTACGGGACGACCTTGGACGGCACCCATGCGAGCGTACCCACCGAACGACCGGGCGACGTCAAATACAGCTTGAGACCAGCCGTCACTGGCGCGCGCCGAAACATGGTGGTCTGTTCGATGGGCAAATCGTCATTGTCGACGAAATCGCGGTACTCTGAACCCGTCTCGCGCGCGCTGACGGCCGCTCCCATTTGGAAGGCGAGGCGCCTGAAAATATTGAAATCCAAGTCGGCGGCCGCCGAAAATCCGGTAAAGCCTCCACGCCCGACGGTGAGCTTGTCGGAAGTAAACTCAAAGACCTTGCTGTCGGCCGAGGGTCGCGCAAGCCCGAGCCTGAAAGAGAGCGAGGCCCGCGGAACATGGAACAGGAAACCGTCTCCGGCCCCGGTCTGTGCCATGGCCTGATGCGGGACGACCGCCCAAACGCTCGCGAGGAGCAGAGCGGCTAACCATGGGGTGC
>JANLVM010000781.1:0-6148 GCA_031364015.1 Gemmatimonadaceae bacterium | reverse complement strand
ACTTCGATGCGCTCCGGTCGCGCACTCCAGGACAATCGCAGCCGAGCCGTATCTGGCGGGTGATAGGCCAGTGGCGCGGCGGAGGCGTACGCCATCAGCGCGAGCCCGGCGACGGTAGTGGCACCGGCGGTGACCAGACGGACCGCGTTCATGAGGCGGTTTCCGCCATGGGAACCGGCTCGCAAGGCACCTCGATATCCACGTCCTCCTCGGGTGCCACCGACGCGAGCGACGCGAGATCGCGACCGAACTGCTCATACGCGGCAATGGTGCCTGCGAGATCTCCCGGCGCCATCGTGGCCGTGCGCACGCGACGCCGATCGACCCGGGGCTGCAACTCGGCCTCGCGATCATTGAAGAGCCGTTCGTTCAGCCATTTGGGACCTTCACGTCCAACGCAATCGCGAGGCGGGCACCCGAATGCGATGACGCCGGGCGAACCCTTGCGAACATAGAGTTCGATGACGGACGAATGCAGGTTGCCCACGCATGGCACCACATGCACATGTGCGCCCCGCTCGCGCAATGCGGCAAGATGCGCGGCGGGCGCCTGCGCGCACGCGACAGCGACGGTCGGCGTTGCGTCGGCATCGGCCAGCGCGGGGAAGGTGATCGTACGCAATGCGCTCAACTGGTCACGCCCGGTGCGGCCCGGCGGGCCCACACCCATGGGCGCGCACGAGCCGGCGCAGATGCCACAGCTCACGCAGAGCGCCGGATCTACGAGTGCCACCAACGTAGGGCGGTCGTCGTCCCGCGGCACCATCGTGATCGCTTCCCACGGACAATCCTGCGGACACTGATTGCAACCGGTGCACAGACGCGGGTCCACGGTGCTGGGTGCCCAACTCGCTTCGCGCGGGCGCCGGGTGAGTCGCGGCACCAAGAGCGCGAGGACTATGGCGCCGATGCCAAGGCCCCATGCGACGACGGGCGATAGTCGCTCCGAGAGCGGCAACCACCAGGCCACGATGTAGTCGGTGGGCGTGGTCGTGACCAGGTGCAGCGGGTCGGCGGCCGGTCCGAGTGGAGCGGGAAGCACGACGGAGGCGATCGTCAGCGCTCCGACGATTCCCCACATCAGAGGTCTGGGCGGCAACAGCACCGGGCGCGCCAGCCGCGAGACGTGCAGCCACAGGCCGACGCCTAGTCCAAGCGGCAGCGCGATGTGAATGAAGAGATTGACGAAGAAAAACGCGCTCGGCACGGGACCATCGCCGGCGAAGATGCGACTGAGAGGTTCGGAGAAGATTGGCAGCACGTCGAGCAGCCTACCGCCCTCACGCGCGAGCCGTTCACCAAACGTGTCCCATACCATGACGTAGCCTGTCCACGCGAGCACCATGCCGGCGCCGAACAGGAAGAGTCCCGACATCCAGGCGATCGTTCGGGGTCCCCAGCTGCGGTCCTGCGAAAAGATGCGAAGGGCGTGCAGTAGTGCAGCGATGACGAAAACATCGGTGGCGTAGCGGTGCAGCGTGCGAATCCAGGCGCCAAGCCATGGATCGGCGGCGATGCCCGCGACCGAGGCGGCCGGCGATCCTACTCGATAGAACAGGACGAGATAGAGGCCAGTCCCCAGCAGCACGAGGAGCATCAGTACCGCGACCGTACCAGACTGATGGATGGGATTCCACTCCCACCCATAGAGCCGGGTCAGTACGGCCTCAACGCCGACTAGCAGGCGCCGGACGATTCGTTTAAGAAAGTGCATAAAGTGCATAAAGTGCATATTGACGGTGAACAGAAATTACGCCATGCTCATGATGTTAGCTAGTTCTCTTTTTCCGGACACCTCCTGTGTGGCTCAACAGTACTGCTCGAAACGCGTTGCGCGCCGTACTCTATGTCGCCGAACATGGCGAAGACGCGCCCGTTCGAGTCGACGATATCGCCGCGTCTCTCAAAAGCCCGCGCAACTACCTCTCGAAGACGATGCACGCGCTGACCCGGGCCGGCGTGTTGCAATCGGTGCGCGGACGCAATGGCGGATTCCATCTGACCGATCCCGCGAATCAACTGACCCTCGCTCGGGTCGTGGCGCCGTTTCTGCCCGCTGGCGATCGACGCTGTCTGCTGGGACGCGCCACCTGCACGGATGCGCACCCATGTCTCGCGCACCATCGCTGGGGCCGTGTCGCGTCGGACGTCGAGGCGTTTTTCGGTCAGACCACCGTGGCTGACCTGCTGAAGAAGCACCCTGCATCACGCACCATCTGAGCGATCCCGTCCACCACGAAAGGAGGATCTGCATGTCGCAACCGCCTACTCCCCCCGATGATCCCGTCGAGCGTGTGCCACTCGGACAACGGTTCTTCGACAATGTCTTTCTGCTACTCGCTATCGGCATGGTGATCATGCTGGTGGTTTACACCGGTTGGGGCACGTGGGAAATCTTCTCCATGCCGCAGGCCACCCTTCCATAAAGCGGACGTCATGCTGACCAAAGTTCACACCGGACTCGAGCCGGTTCCGGGAATCTGGTGGAAGCCTGCGCACAAGGCGGAGAAGATCTGGGTCGCGATCGCGTTCGCCTGGTGCATGGTGCTCTTCGCGATGATGCCGCTGTGGCACTTCCGCGGCGGACAGAATCCCTCGGGTGTGCGGCGCAAGGTCGACCCGAAGGCGTACTACGCGCGCACACTGGCCTTCGCCAAGCAATACAAGATCGGGGAGGACCGGGGTGTGCCGATCGTGCAGGCGCCACCAGGTTCCGACCTCTATCTCATCGGCCTCACCTACCAGTGGTATCCCATCCTCCAACTCGAGCGCGGCAAGGAGTACATGCTACATCTCTCGTCACTGGATGTGAATCACGGGTTTTCGCTCTTCCCGGTGAACATCAACTTCCAGATCATCCCGGGCTACGACTACGCGCTGCGCGTCACCCCGACAGCATCGGGTGACTTCCGCATCATCTGTAACGAATTCTGCGGTATCGGTCATCACACGATGGTGGGCCGAGTGATCGTGGTGGATGAGAATGGCAAGCCGGTGGCCGATAACCGCAACGCCGCAGTGAAGTCGGGTGATCAACCATGAGCGCGCTTTCGATGTCGGTATCGCGGACGTGTCCCGCGACCGGTCGCACGATCTATCTGAGTGCCGAGCGACTCGTGAGGGCGAACGCGGTGATCGCCGTGGTGACGCTGCTCATTGGCACGATCGCTGCGCTGTTGCTGGTGCTGACGCGCTGGCAGGCTGTGCATCTCCTGCCGGCGGTGTGGTACTATCGCCTGCTTGGTGTGCATGGCATGAACATGCTGATCTTCTTCATCATCTACTTCGAGATGGCGGTGCTCTGGTTCGCCAGCACCGTGCTGCTCAATGCACGGCCGGCGGCGCCGCGGTTCGGTTGGTTCAATTTCGGACTGATGCTGCTGGGAACGCTCATCGTTGAGTGGGCGCAGTGGAGCGGCCGAGCCGATGTGCTGTTCACGTCATATCCGCCGCTTAAAGCGCATCCCCTCTACTACCTGGGCGTCATCTTCTTTGCGGTTGGCGCACTGCTGGTGACCTGCCAGTTCTTCGCCACGTTGGTGATTGCCAAGCGCGAGAAGACGTATGTGGGTTCGGTGCCGCTGGTAGTGTACGGCGCTGTCACGGCGGCGATCATTGCCGTGATCACACTGGTGCATGGCGCGATGGTGTACATCCCGACCTTCCTGTGGTCGGTGGGCCTGATTCGGGAAGTGGACCCGCAGCTGTACCGCCTGCTTTGGTGGGCGCTTGGTCATTCGTCGCAGCAGATTAACGTGGCGGCGATGGTGGCCGTCTGGTACATGCTGGGCGGACTCACCATCGGCGCCGTCGTGCTGAATGAAAAAGTCAGCCGCTCGGCGTTCGTGCTCTACATCATGTTCATCTCGATGGCCTCGGCGCACCACTTGCTAGTGGACCCCGGGTTCAGCTCGGCGTGGAAGATCGTGAACACTTCGTACTTCATGTACATGGCGGTGCTCGCCTCGATGGTGCACGGCTTCACCGTGCCGGCGGGAATGGAACTGGGCATGCGGTTGCGCGGCTACACCGACGGGCTGTTTGGCTGGCTTCGTCACGCGCCGTGGGGTGATCCCGGCTTCTCGTCGCTTGTGCTGTCGGTGGTGGTATTCGGCTTCGTGGGCGGCATCACCGGTGTGACACTGGGCACCGAGCAGATCAACATCATCGCGCACAACACGATGCGGATCCCCGGCCACTTTCACTCGACCGTGGTAAGCGGCACCGCACTCGCGTTCATGGGAGCGACGTACTACTTGTTGCCACTGATCTTCCGCCGGAAAGTCGCCTTCTGGAAGCTTGCCAAGCTGCAGCCGTATCTGTTCGCCGGCGGATTGCTGCTGCTGGTGATGGGCATGACCTTCGCCGGCAGCTTCGGCGTACCGCGTCGCCATTGGGACATCTCGTTCTCGCAGGCGCCGTACGACGTGCAGTTCAATCCGGCGGTCGATCTCTTCCTGGCCATGATGGGGATCGGCGGCGTCATCGCCGTGACGGGCGCGCTGTCGTTCGTCGCGATCGCGGTGAAGTCGGTGTTCTTCGGAACGCCGGTCACCGACATCCCGCGCGGTCCCGACATTGAGGGCATCCCGCAGGGACTCACCAACCCGCCGGTCCATGCGGCGAACGTCGATGAGCTGAACGAGGCGTTGCATGCGCCTTCTCGCGGCATTGCCGGCGCCACACCGGGCACGTTGGTGCTGGTGGGCGTGTTCCTGCTGGCGTTCATCCTGTACTATTTCGCGAATTGGAAGCTGCTCACCTTCCTGTGGAAGATTGGATGATCAGCTGGAAGATTGGATGATCAGCCGTCGGCCGGTCCGACCAGGCGTAGCGTCCCTCGCGTTGCTGTCGATCCTTGTGATTACGGCAGGGTGGTGGGCGCTGGCGCTCTGGCCGGCCGGTGCGGTGGAGCCGGAGTGGTTGATGCGAACGCGCGCTGTCTGCTTCGGGTCGGCGCCCGGTGGATTGCCCGACGCCGGCGGATGGATCGTGCTGTTCGGAGAGCCGCTTGGTATGCTGGGAGCGCTGGTGGCGGTCTGGGGCAGGGCTTTGCGCGACGATTTGCGGCGGATGTTCGAAGATTGGCGTTGGCGACCAGTGATGCTGGTGATTGCGTGCGCGGCCGTATTGGGCGTGGTGAAGACCGGACAGCATGTCGCGTTCATGGTCGGGCTGGGTCAGACCCCCGTGTATTCCCAGTCGGGTGCACCGATTGCGGTCGATATCGATGCAACGTCACACGATTTGATCGATCAGCATGGTCGACGCACATCGCTGGCTGATTTCCGCGGGGTAATTCTCACCTTTGCCTTTGGCCACTGTGCCACGGTGTGTCCGGTGGTGGTGCACGACGTGCGCGCGGCGCGCGTGGCGGCCAATCGCGCCGACGTGCCGGTGGTGGTGATTACACTGGATCCGTGGCGCGACACGCCGGAGCACTTGCCCATGATTGCGAAGGCATGGGAGCTGGGGCCGGACGATCGGGTGCTGTCGGGGAGCGTCGAGTCGGTTGAGCGCGTGTTGGACGTGCTTGGTGTGCAGCGACGTCGTGATGAGCGCACCGGAGACATCGAGCACCTGACTGTCGTGATGGCCACGGATGTGCGCGGCCACGTGGTGCGACGACTTGATGGCGGATGGGGGCGGTTGGGTGAGCTGTTTGCGGGAATGCCGACGCCCCAGCGGGCTGCGCTGAGGCCTGCCCGTTAGCGACGTGCGGGCGGGATATATTGGCAAGACTGCCGCGATCATCCCCTCCGATTTGCTCATGAGCGCTCTGCCTACCTACGCCGACGTTGTGGCCGCCGCCGCGCGGATTGCCGGACACGCCCATCATACACCGGTGCTTCGCTCGAGCACCGCCGATGCGCGCGTGGGTGCGTCGATGTTTTTCAAGTGCGAGAATTTTCAGCGCATGGGTGCGTTCAAGTTCCGCGGCGCGTTTAATGCGCTGTCGCGATTTGACCACGCGCAGCGCGCGGCCGGCGTGATTGCATTCTCCTCTGGCAATCATGCGCAGGCGATTGCGCTGTCAGCGCGTCTGCTGGGCATGCCGGCGGTGATTCTCATGCCGCTGGATGCACCGCAGGCGAAGATTGATGCCACGCGCGGGTATGGTGGTGAGGTGATCCTGTTCGATCGCTTC
>JANLVM010000774.1:0-4230 GCA_031364015.1 Gemmatimonadaceae bacterium | reverse complement strand
CGTCACCGGTATCGCCGCCGGAAGCGCCACTATTGCGGCAACGTCCGAAGGAATCAGCGGATCGGCGACGGTACAGGTATCGCTCAATCCATGCAACGTGATTCGCGCCGTGGCAGTGGGACAGACGCTCTCAGGAACCCTGGTGACATCCGACTGCAAACTCGGCGACAATACGGTCGCTCAGCGGTACGAGTTTACGCTCGCAGTGCCGACCAAGATCGAAATTACCATGTCCAGTAGCGCCGTCGACTCATATTTGTATCTCACCGACCCGGCGCTGAACGTTATTGACGAAGACGATGACGGGGGCACGGGCATTGATGCGCGCATACTGCGTACCGTGCCCGCTGGACGCTATTTCGTGATCGTGAACACGTACGATCCGAACACATTCGGTGCATACCAGTTAACGGTGCGGCCTGCTCCCGCGGCCTGCGTGACAGGACGGTCGACGGCGGTTCCATCCACCACGGACGCCTCGCTCTCAACGAGCTCGTGCCTCCAGCGCGATGAGAGCTTCGAGGATCGATACGACATCATCCTTGGCGCGCGCACCACGATGACGGTCAACATGACAAGCACCGCACTCGACCCACTGTTGATTGTCGTTGATGAGGCCGAGCGGGTGATCATGCAGGACGACGACGGTGGCGCGGGTCTGAACGCCAGTCTTGAAGTCCTGCTCGAACCGGGTCGCTACACGATTCTGGCTCGCGGACAGCCGGGCCAGTCGGGAGCCTATCGGCTCGCCGTAGCGCCTGCGATCGATCCCTGCGCTGTGACGCGAACCACCGGCGTTGGGCAAGTTGCGTCGGGCACATTTTCCGCTGGCGACTGCGCCCTGAGCGAGGGCGGCGGTCCCAATCGCTACTTCCACCGCTTCGCGCTCACGTTGGGCGCGACAACTGCGCTGCAACTCGATATGACCAGCGGTGTCGTCGATGCGTATCTGATCGTGCAGAACGCGCAGACCGGTGTTGTGGTCGCTGAGAACGATGATGCGTCGGGGTCGACCACCAACGCTCGCGTTCTCGTGAGTTTGCCGTCCGGGCAGTACATCGTGAATGCCACGACGTTCGACGCGGGAGAAGTGGGCCCATACCAGCTATCAGTGAGTGGCATTGCGCCGTCTGGAGTCACGATCACCGCGTCACCGCCAATCCTCGCGCTGCAAGCCGGTCAATCGCAGCAAGCGTTCAGCACGGTGACCGGGTCGGCGAACATTGCGGTCGCATGGCAGAGCAGCGCGCCCAGCATCGCGTCGGTCACCGGCACAGGGCTGATCCGTGCGATCATACCGGGGTCGGCCACTATCACCGCGACGTCGCAGGCAGATCCCTCTCGATTCGCGACCATAGCGGTCACTGTTGGTACAACGAGTGGCGCGACAAATCTGGACATCGCGGCTCTGTATCTCGTTCAGGCGGTCCAACAATTGGATGGTCGCGTGCCGTTGGTGGCTGATCGTGGCGCTGTGGCGCGCGTCTTCTTGCGAGGGAATCGGACCGGACTGGCGGCGGCCACCGTGCGTGTCCGGATTCTGCAAGGCGCGACCGTTCTCGGAACGTTTACGGCGACCGCTACGCCGACACTTACCGTGGACGAAGCGTGCTGTTCAGCCAATATCGTCATTCCGTCATCGGCGATTCGAACCGGCATCTCCGTGTTGGCGGAGGTCGACCCGGACAATACCGTCGCCGAAGCAAACGAAGCGGACAATTCGTATCCCTTGTCGGGAATCGCGCTGGCGCTGCCGGTGGTGACGGTGCCACCATTCACCATCCGTCTCATACCCGTGCAGCAGAACCGGAACGGTCCCCTCGCGGCAGGAGCCGCGTCGCTGTTCGACATGCTTCGTTCGATCTTGCCGATGAGCACCATCAATGCGGTGGTGCGTCAGCCGCTGGTGATCGACTACGTCATCGGCTCGCAGTCCTTTGATGATTGGATCCGTCTGGTGCGAGATGTCGAGATCGTGCGGCAAACGGAAGGAGGTGCCGCATACTACTATGGTCTCGTTCGCACGCGTGGTACCAGCGGCGTGCTGGGATTGGCCAATGGTATTCCCGCACGATCGGCGATTGGCGTCGACGAAGGATCCGACTTTGGCCCGGCCGAAGCGAAGCTGACATTTGCACACGAAATGGGACACCTCCTTTCGCTTCGTCATTCTCCGTGCGGTGGCGCGGCCGGACCCGAGCCGACGTATCCATTTCCCGACGGCAGCACCGGAGTGTACGGCATGGATACGTTTAACGGCAACGCGATCAAGTTGCCGAATGCAAAGGATGTGATGACCTATTGCCCCAACCAGTGGATCAGCGCCTTCAACTTTCGGAAAGTGATGGACTTCCGGCAAGCCAACCCCAATGGTGCGGGATTGCTGGCACCAACAAACGTGCTAATGGTGTCGGGTGGTATCACGCGCGGCGTGCTGACAGTCGATCCGGCGTTTTCGGTCAAGGCCGCACCGGCCATCGATGCTCCGTCAGGCCGCTTTGTGATTGAAGGCTTTGCAGCGGATGACCGCGTGCTGTTTGCGCGGCGCTTCTCGCCGTATCGCCTCGACGATGCCGACGCGGAAGCGTTTGTGGTCGCAGTACCGGTTTCGGAGAGCGTACAGGCGCAGGTTGCACGACTCGCTGTGCGCGAGATCCGCGGCACTGGGGCGATCGCTCGCGGCACGTCGCGACGGGTCCCGTCAACGACGGTGGGTGGTGCCGCCATTGCCGTCGTGCGCGTGCCGGGCGCGAAGCTCGAGATCACGTGGTCTCCGTCGCGCCTGCCGGCGGTGATGGTACGCGACCGCATTAGCGGCGAAGTGCTGGCCATCATGCGCAATGGTACACTCGAACTGTCGCAATTTGGTGACCCAGATCGCGTGGAACTGTTGCTGTCGGATGGCGTCAAGAGTTCACGGGTTGCCATAGACCCAATCACTGGAGCGATCCGTCGATGACTACGCGAACAGTTCGCATCGTGTACACGTCACTGCTCGCGGTGCTCGTCACTGTGGGGTGCCGATCACGTGCTGCGGCAGATAACACGAGTACCGACAGTGCTGCAAACGCATCAGACGCGCTCGCGTTACGACTTGAACGGGGCCCCTGTCTCGGGCGCTGCCCCGAATACGTCGTCGAGTTGTTCGACAACGGTGCCGTGCGGTTTGAGGGACGCAAGAACGTCAAATCGCTGGGCGAGCAACGTGCCAACATCCCGGCCGCTGACGTGCGCGCGCTCCGGCAACGGTTACTTGAGGCAGGGTTCGCAACTGCCGACACCGCGTATGTGGGCGGAAGCCCCAACTGCGGTCGCTACTTCACCGATGGTCCGCAACTGACCTTATCCACGACTGTTGGTGCCGCGATCAAGTCAGTACACGTTGAAGCAGGATGTACGGGTTCCCCACGCTATCTGACAACCTTGGCTGCCCAGGTGGACAGTGTCGCTCGTACGAGCGCATGGATCGCTGGCAACGGAGACAACAAATGAAAATCCTGCTCCTGCTCGTCACCGCACCGCTCGTCGTGGTGCTCGCACAGCCGGCTCGACCGGCCCTGAACCCTGCGCAGTCAATGGTGTCACTCGACTCGCACGTTGTACGTCATCCGAAATCCAAGCTTGCCGCCGCACGGATCAAGAGCGGCGTGAAGTCGACGGATAAGATCTCGACGAAACCCGGTGGCGTCGGCGCCATCGTCGCCACACCGCTGCCTGCAGTGCATCCACGGGCCAAAACACCACGGAGTACGCCGCCGCTGTAAACGCGACTGACGTCGGCTCACATAGTCGGCGTACGAGGTAAGCCAAAGGTGTGTTGTGTCGCCTATTGCGCGGCGTTCGGGCCGACACGCCACGCATCTCCAACCCGGCTACGACGGGCGGCATCCTCGTGACGGCCACGATCAACGCGGTCGCATCTGCGGTGGCCACGTTCCACCGTGACTGGTCATGGCGACGGCAACATCACCATTGTGTCGAAGACCATTGCACTGTCGCGCAGCGCAGGCACGCCCAAACGGAGGAATCTCTTCATCCAGACGTAGAGCGTCGCTTCGCTGACGCCGAGCTGTGCAGGCGCCGCGCCATGCTTCCGCGACCCGACGTCATCCGGACCGGTGTTTCGATGCTTCGGGTTGTTACGTTCCACGTTACGATGCCCCCGATTGGCTACTGCTTCTTTCATCCCTTTGGCTAATTCACGGGTAGCCGCGCGAATGCGATAATACA